>JBCNOJ010000089.1:0-12814 GCA_039593925.1 Acidovorax sp. | reverse complement strand
GCCTTGCGCAGGGTGGACAGGCGGTGGGCAATGGCAATGGTGGTCCGGCCCTGCACAAGGTTGTCGAGCGCCCTCTGAATTTCCTTTTCGGTCTCGGTGTCCACGGCGGAAGTGGCCTCGTCCAGGATCAGGATGCGCGGGTCGATGAGCAACGCGCGCGCAATGCTGATGCGCTGGCGCTCGCCTCCCGACAGGCCCTGGCCACGCTCGCCCACCAGCGAGTCGTAGCCATGCGGTAGGCGCAGGATGAATTCATGCGCATGGGCGGCACGGGCAGCGGCGATGATTTCCTCGCGCGAGGCCTCGGGCTTGCCGTAGGCAATGTTTTCGGCAATGGTGCCGAAGAACAAAAACGGCTCTTGCAGCACCAGGCCGATGTGGCGGCGGTAGTCGGCCACCGCAAAACGGCGAATGTCAATGCCATCGACCTGGATGGAGCCATCGCTCACGTCATAAAAGCGGCTGATCAGGTTGACCAGCGTGCTCTTGCCTGAGCCGCTGTGGCCCACCAGACCAATCATTTCGCCAGGGCGGATGTCGAGGTCCAGCCCCTTGATGACCGAGCGGCTGCCGTAGCGAAAACCCACGCCCTGCATGCTGATCGCTCCTTGCACTTTGTCCACCTTCACGGGCTGGACCGGGTCAGGCACGTTGCTCACGTGGTCCAGGATGTCGAAGATGCGCTTGGCGCCGGCAGCGGCTTTTTGCGTGACCGAAACGATGCGGCTCATTGAATCAAGCCGGCTGTAAAAGCGGCCGATGTAGGCGATGAAAGCGGTCAGCACACCCACCGTGATCTGGCTCTGCGACACGAGCCAGATGCCAAAGCCCCACACCACCAGCAGACCGATTTCGGTGAGCAGCGAGACGGTGGGCGTGAACAGGCTCCAGGTGCGATTGAGCTTGTCGTTCACTTCCAGGTTGTGCTGGTTCGCATCGCGAAAGCGCTGGGCTTCGCGCTTTTCCTGGGCAAAGGCCTTGACCACGCGGATGCCCGGAATGGTGTCGGCCAGCACGTTGGTCACCTCGCTCCACACACGGTCGATTTTCTCGAAGCCGGTGCGCAAACGGTCGCGCACGGTGTGGATCATCCAGCCGATGAACGGCAGAGGCACCAGCGTGACCAGCGCCAGCCAGGGGTTGATGGAGAACAGGATGGCCGCCGTCATGAGGATCATGAGCACGTCGGTCACAAAATCGAGCGCGTGCAGCGACAGAAAAACGTTGATGCGGTCCGTCTCGGAGCCAATGCGCGCCATCAGGTCGCCGGTGCGCTTGCCACCGAAGTAATCCAGGGACAGGCGCAGCAGGTGCTCGTAGGTGGTGGTGCGCAGGTCGGCGCCAATGCGTTCGGACACCAGCGCCAGGATGTAGGTGCGCGCCCAGCTCAAGCCCCAGGCCAGCAGGGCCGACAGCAGCAGGCCGCTCAGGTACAGCAGCACTAGGCCTGGCTCGATCTGTTTGCCGTTCTGGAACGGAATCAGGATGTCATCCATCAGCGGGATGGTGAGGTACGGCGGCACCAGGGTGGCGGCGGTAGATGCCAGCGTGAGCGCAAACCCGGCCGCCAGCTGCTTGCGGTAGGGCCGGGCGAAACGCCACAGGCGCAGCAGCACCCAGGTGGAGGTCTGTGGCGGCTGGGCGCGGGCGCAGGCGGGGCACTCTTCTGTATCGGGGGGCAGCGGTGTGTGGCAGGTGGGGCACACGGGTTCGTCGTCATCGGTAGACAGATTGCCCACGCCCAGGGTCATCTGCTGCTCGAACCGCTGTACCAGCCGCAGGGCTTCTGGGTGGTGCGTGAGCGTGAAGCGCCACAGCGCCTCGCGCGCGCTGGGTGTGTGCAGTTCCAGCGCGCCTACGCCACCGTGGTCATGCAGACGCAGGGCCAGGCCGCCGCCCAACGGCCAGCTGCGCCAAGTGGTGGTGCCGGCCTCGCAGGCCAGCAAGCGCTCGGAGGTCACCACTACCCATCCCTGGGCAAACCGCAGCGCGGCGCTCAGGTCAACCTGCAAGGTGGCCAGCACGTTCTCTTGGGGTGCGAGCATGGCCCGCAGATCGGCTCCCAAAGGGCCAGAAAAGACACCCGAGGCGTCCACAGAATGGTGATGTTGCATTTTTGGTTGGTTGTACCGCAGGCGGCGGTTGGCGCCGACCCGGTCCGCGCAAGCGCGAATTCTCCCCGATCTGCCCGGTGCCGCATGCCCGGGCCAGGGTGCATCCAACCGTAACGCCCCCACCGCGCTTCCGGCTGACACTGCCGAAACGCCTCCGTCTGGCGCACAATCTCCGGCGACCTCTTTCACTGTGCAGGTACCCTCTGGCACAGGCCACCCAACCGCTGCAATCCATGGCGACATTCACCGACATCCAACTGCTTCGCATCAACTACCTGCGCGGACCCAACATCTGGACGTACCGGCCCGTGCTGGAAGTCTGGCTGGACCTGGGCGAACTGGAAGACCACCCCTCGCACACCTTGCCCGGCTTCAACGCCCGCCTCACGGCCTGGCTGCCCGCCCTCATCGAGCACCACTGCGGCGTGGGCGAGCGCGGCGGATTCCTGCAGCGTCTTGAAGAAGGCACCTGGTGCGGCCATGTACTGGAGCACATCGTCATTGAACTCTTGAACCTGGCCGGCATGCCGACCGGCTTCGGCCAGACGCGCAGCACCAGCCAGCGCGGCGTGTACCGCATGGTGTTCCGCGCCCGCGACGAGAGCGTGGCCCGCGTGGCGCTGGCGCAAGGCCACGCGCTCATCATGGCAGCCATCAACGACCAGCCCTTTGATGTGCAGGCCGCCGTGGCCCGCGTGCGCACCGAGGTGGACGACCAGTACCTTGGCCCCAGCACCGCGTGCATCGTCACCGCCGCCACCGACCGCGGCATCCCGCACATCCGCCTGAATGACGGCAACCTGGTGCAATTGGGTTACGGCGCCAGCCAGCGCCGCATCTGGACGGCTGAGACCGAGTTCACCAGCGCGATTGCCGAAGGCATCGCCAGCGACAAGGATCTGACCAAGAGCCTGCTCAAATCCTGCGGCGTACCCATTCCGGACGGCCAGGTGGTCAACAGCCCTGAAGAAGCCTGGGAGGCCGCGCAGGACATCGGCCTGCCCGTGGTGGTCAAACCCTCTGACGGCAACCACGGCCGTGGCGTCACGCTCGACCTGCGCAAGGAAGAAGACATCAAGGCGGCTTACCACGTGGCCTACCCCGAGGGCAGTGACGTGATGGTCGAGAGCTTCATCCCGGGCGATGAGCACCGCCTGCTGGTGGTCAACGGCAAGGTCGTGGCTGCAGCACGCGGCGAGGTGGTGAGCATCACCGGCAACGGCCGCTCCACCGTCAAGGAACTCATCGACACCCAGCTCAACTCCGACCCACGCCGTGGCTACGAAGAAGAGTACCCGCTGGAAATCATCGACCTGGCCACGGACACCAAGGTGCAGCTCGAACTCAAGCGCCAGGACCTGGGCGCAGACTCTGTGCCGGCTGCGGGCCGCGTCATCGTGGTGCAGCGCAACGGCAACGTGGCCGTGGATTGCACGGACGATGTGCATCCCGAGGTGGCGTACATCGCCCAGCTGGCCGCCAAGGTGGTGGGCCTTGACATTGCCGGCATCGACATGGTGGCGCAGGATATTTCCAAGCCGCTGCACACGCAGGGCGGCGCCATTGTGGAAGTGAACGCCGGGCCGGGTCTGCTGATGCACCTCAAGCCCGCTGTGGGCGCACCGCGCCCGGTGGGCCAGGCGATCGTGGAGCACCTCTTCCCCAGCGACGACAACGACGATACAGCCCAAGCCGGCCGCATCCCGCTGGTGGGCGTGGCTGGCACGCGAGGCACTTCCACCATCACCCGGCTGGTGGGCTGGCTGCTGCACCTGGGTGGGCACCACACGGGCCTCGCCTGCGGCGAGGGTCTGTTCCTGGACCGCCGCTGCATGGACACGTCCGACTGCGTGCACTGGGAAGCATCGCACCGCCTGCTCATGAACAAGATGGTGCAGGCCGCCGTCATCGAGAGCAACGCCCGCACCATCCTGCGCGACGGCCTGGCTTACGACCGCTGTTTGGTCGGCGTGGTCACCGACATGGATGGCGCTGACACCCTGGCCGAATTCGACGTGCATGAACAAGACCAGATGACCAAGGTGATGCGCACCCAGGTGGACGTGGTGCTGTCGGAAGGCGCCGCCGTACTCAACGCGGCCATTCCCCAGGTGGCAGACTTGGCCCCCTTGTCCGATGGCGCCGTGGTGCTGTACGCGCAGGACGCAACCCTGCCCGTGATCGTGGAGCACCGCGCCAAGGACAACGGCCGCGCCGTGGTGGTGAAGAACGGCCGTGTGGTGCTGGCCACGGGCAACGCCGAGCACGTGCTGGGCTCGCTGGCCGACCTGACCTTTGGCCGCAACGCCGTGGTGCCCGATACCGACGCGCTGCTGGCCGCCATTGGTGCTGCCTGGGCGCTGGACATTGCCCCGGACCTGATCGGCGCAGGCATCAAGACTTTTGAGCCGGACCTGCCCGCACCGGTGGGTCTGCCTTCCTGATCCGTTGCCGCTGACGAACACCCTACGCACTGCGCGCTGCACTGACCGACAACTGAAAGACAACACCCATGGATGTATCCCGCACCCGGGCCCTGCGCGGCCCCAACCTGTGGAGCCGCCACATGGCCATCGAAGCCGTGGTGGCCTGTGCCGAATCCGAGCGCGCCATGGCGCAGATCGACGGCTTTGAAGCCCGTCTGCGTGCCCTGTTCCCGGCCATTGGCGTGCTGCATCCCGAGGGCGGCGACGCCGACATCTCCTTGGCCCATGTGCTGCAGGCCGCAGCCCTGGCGCTGCAGGCGCAGGCCGGCTGCCCCGTCACCTTTGCACGCACCACCGCCACCACCGACGCTGGCGTCTATCAGGTGGTTGTGGAATACAGCGAAGAGGCCGTGGGGCGCAAGGCGTTTGAATACGCGCAGCAACTCATCAGCGCGGCCCAGGGTGAGGGCAGCTTTGACGCAGACGCCGTGATTGCCGAACTGCGCGAGCTGGACGAAGACGAGCGCCTGGGCCCCAGCACGGGCTCCATCGTCGAGGCCGCCGTGGCCCGGGGCATTCCCTACCGCCGCCTCACACGCGGCAGCCTGGTGCAGTTTGGATGGGGCTCCAAACAACGCCGCATCCAGGCGGCCGAGGTCGACTCGACCAGCGCCGTGGCGGAGTCCATCGGGCAGGACAAAGACCTGACCAAACGCCTGCTGCACGCGGCCGGCGTGCCAGTGCCGCTGGGCAAACCTGTGGAGACAATCGACGAAGCCTGGGAAGTGGCTCTGAAGGTGGGCCTGCCGGTGGTGGTGAAGCCCCAGGACGGCAACCAGGGCAAGGGCGTGACGGTGAACATCACAGACCGCCCGCAGCTGGAAGAAGCCTTCCGCACCGCCGCCGAATACGGCACCGTGATGGTCGAGCGCTTTTTGCCCGGCCACGACTTCCGCCTTTTGGTGGTAGGCGACCAACTGGTGGCTGCTGCCCGCCGCGAGCCGCCCCAGGTGCTGGGCGACGGCCAGCACACCGTGCGCGAACTGGTGGACCTGGTCAACCTGGATCCGCGCCGTGGCGAGGGCCATGCCACCTCGCTCACCAAGATCCGGCTGGATGACATCGCCGTGGCACGGCTGGCCATGCAAGGACTGACGCCGGATGCTGTGCCCGCCAAGGGCCAGCGCGTCATCCTGCGCAACAACGCCAACCTTTCCACCGGCGGCACCGCCACCGACGTGACCGACGATGTGCACCCCGAAGTGGCTGCACGCGCCGTGGCCGCTGCGCAGATGGTGGGCCTGCACATCTGCGGCGTGGACATGGTGGCCGAAACCGTGCTGCGCCCGCTTGAAGAGCAAGGCGGCGGCTTTGTGGAAGTGAACGCCGCCCCCGGCCTGCGCATGCACCTGGCGCCCAGCTACGGCAAGCCCCGCAACGTGGGCCAGGCCATGGTTGACAAGCTGTATGCCCACGGCGACGACGGCCGCATTCCCACCGTGGCTGTGACCGGCACCAACGGCAAAACCACCACGGCGCGCCTGATCGCCCACTTGTTCACCGCGCAGGGCTTGCGCGTGGGCATGACCAACACCGACGGCGTGTACGTGAACGGCCGCCAGATCGACAGCGGCGACTGCAGCGGCCCCAAAAGCGCTCGCAACGTGCTGCTGCACCCTGAAGTGGACGCAGCCGTGTTTGAAACCGCACGCGGTGGCATCCTGCGCGAGGGCTTGGGCTTCGACCGCTGCTCGGTCGCGGTGGTCACCAACATCGGCGCGGGCGACCACCTGGGCCTGAACTACATCACCACGGTGGAAGACCTGGCCGTGCTCAAGCGCGTGATCGTGCAGAACGTGGCGCCCACGGGCTACGGCGTGCTCAATGCGGCCGATCCCATCGTGGCTGCCATGGCGCCCGCCTGCCCCGGCAAGATCATCTACTTTGCCGCAGACCGCCATCACCCCGTGATGGCCACACACCGCGCGCAGGGCCACCGCACGGTGTATGTGGACGGCGATTCCATCGTCGCGTCCGAAGGCTCGTGGCGCGAAACCATCCACCTGCGCGACGTGCCCATCACGCGCAACGGCAAGATCGGCTTCCAGGTCGAGAACGTCATGGCCGCAGTGGCCGCCGTCTGGGGTGTGGACATGCCCTGGCAGACCATCCGCCGCGGCCTGTCGGGCTTTGTCAACGACAGCGACAACGCCCCTGGCCGCTTCAACATCATGGACTACCGCGGTGCCACCGTGATCGCCGATTACGGCCACAACCCCGATGCCATGCGGGCCCTGGTACAGGCGGTGGACGCCCTGCCCGCCAAGCGCCGCAGCGTGGTTATCAGTGGCGCGGGTGACCGGCGCGACGAAGACATCCGCGAGCAGACCGTCATCCTGGGTGCCGCTTTCGACGACGTGATCCTGTACCAGGACGCCGCTCAGCGCGGCCGCGCCGATGGCGAAGTAATGACCCTGTTGCGCGAAGGCCTGGCCGGTGCACCGCGCACCACGCACGTGGAAGAGATTCGCGGCGAGTTCATCGCCATCGACGCGGCGCTGGCGCGCCTGCAACCCGGCGACCTGTGCCTGGTGCTGGTGGACCAGGTCGAAGAAGCACTGGCCCATCTGGCGCAGCGCTGCACCGAAGGCGAGGCCACTGCATGAGTACCAAGCGCAAGCTCCTGGCCGCCACGGCCTGGGCGCTGGCCAGCCTCACCACCGCTGGCACAGCGGTAGCTGCCAGCGAGAAGATCGGCACCGTGGACACCGCATTCAAGCTGATCGGCCGCGACCACGACATCATTGTCGAGGCCTATGACGACCCGGCCGTGAACGGCGTGACCTGCTATGTATCGCGCGCCCGCATCGGCGGCATCAAGGGCACGCTGGGCCTGGCCGAAGACCGCGCAGAGGCATCGATTGCCTGCCGCCAGGTCGGCCCCATCAGCTTTCCCGAGCCGCTGAAAAAACAGGAAGAAGTGTTCAGCGAACGCATGTCCCTCCTGTTCAAGCGCCTGCGCATCGTGCGCATGGTGGACCCGGCGCGCAACACGCTGGTGTACCTCACGTATTCCGACAAGCTCATTGACGGCTCGCCCCAGAACAGCGTGACCGCCGTGCCGGTGGACCGGGCCACGGCCATTCCGCTGCGCAAATAGGCGCGTGGGCAAGCAGGAGGATTAAAAAAACAAGGGGCCTCGGCCCCTTGTTTTTTGCCAAAATCAGCCTCTAGCGCTTATCCATCAAGCGCAGATAGCTATAAAAACCATAGTATTCATCTGGCTTGGCTGGCAATCTGTTTCAGCGCCTGCTCGAACACCTCTACCGGCTGGCCGCCCTGAATCAGGTGCCGCTCGTTCACGATGATGGCGGGCACCGAGTGGATGCCATGCTGCAAGTAGAACTGCTCCCGCTCGCGCACCTCTTCGGTGTAGCGGCCCGATGCCAGCACCTCACGGGCCTCGGTCACATCCAGCCCCACCTCGCCCGCCACGCGCACCAGCACCTCATGGTCGCCGGGGCTTTGGCCGTCGGTGAAATAGGCCTTGAACAGCGCCTTCTTCAAAGCCGTCTGCAAGCCCTTTTCTTCAGCCCAGTGAAGCAGCCGGTGTGCATCAAAAGTGTTGTAGATGCGGCTGCGCTTGTCCATGCTGAAGGTGAAGCCCAATTCTGCCCCGCGCGCGGCGATGGCCTCGCGGTTCTTCTGGCTCTGCTCGGGCGTGGCGCCGTATTTCTCATGCAGATGCTCACCAATGTCCTGGCCCTCGGGAGCCATCTGCGGATTCAACTCAAACGGCTGAAAGTGCATGTCCAGTGCCACCTCGTCCTTCAAGCGGTCCGCCGCCTGTTCCAGCGCCTTGAGCCCGATGATGCACCAGGGGCACGAGACATCGGAGACGAAATCGATTTTGAGGGTGGTGGGTGGGTTGGACATGGCCAATGGTTCCGGCAAACAAAACGCTATGGTAGGCGGGCTGCCAAACCCGTGCCTGCGGGAGGGATCACGCACCTCGCCTTCCTTCCCGCTGGCAACACACGGCCACGGCGCGAAGTTGAAGGTCTGGTGGGGACGAAAGGCACAATTCAAGAACTCCGTCCGCTCCCGAGAATCTGCGCAAAGGTTTACCCCGCTCATGATCCAGCACGTCACCCATGTGTACTCAGACTCGGCCACGCTGCTGGCCGACATGAGCACTGGCCCCGTGGCCAACGCGCGGGCGTCCTGCGGCGAAGGCGCTTTGCTGGTGCAGATCTATAGTGCAGAAACCCAGCCAGAGCACATGCACGCCATCGCTGCGGCTGTTTCCAAACACTTGCCGCGCGCCGTGATCGTGGGCGCCACCACGGTCGGTGAGGTGGCGCATGGGCGGCTGATCACCGGCCAAACGGTCATCGGGTTCACGTTTTTTCAGGCATCACAGCTCCATACCATCGCAGTGGCGTGCACAGGCGGCGACGAGCGCGAAAAGGGTGCAGAAATCGGCAGGCGCGTGGCCCAGTCGCGCGGCCCGGTGGCGGGGGTGCTGCTGCTCTCCACGCCGCTGAGCATCGATGCGTCAGAGCTGCTTGAAGGCCTGTCGTCGTCCTTGCAAGGCATTCCTGTTTTTGGCGGGGGCGCTGGCGACTATGCCGCCATGAACCAGTCTTGGGTGTTCTGCGGAACGCAATCGATGGAACGTGGCGCCGTGGCAGTGGTGTTCAGCGGCACCGATCTGCACATAGAACCCCAGACCTATCTGGGCTGGCGGCCTTTGAGCCGCCCGATGCGCATCTCCAAGGTGGACGGGTTGCGCGTTCAAGAAATTGACGGCCGGCCAGCCTTTGATGTTTATCGCCGGTACCTCAATATCGCCAACGACAGCCAGTTCTTCTTGAACGCGTTGGAGTTTCCGCTGCTGATGGAGCGCGATGGCCAATTGCTGGCCCGTGTGCCCGTGGCAGCCGACGAGACCGGTGCCTTGCAATTTGTGGCCGACGTGCACGAAGGCGAGATCTTCCGCATTGGCTATGGCGACCTGGACCTGATCGTCGACGACGCCAGAGGCATCCAGCTCTCCATGCGGCGCTTCGCCCCCCAAGCTCTCTTCCTGTACACCTGCGGTTGCCGCCGCTTCTTGATGCAGGAGGACGTGGAACTGGAAACGCAGCCCTTCCAGGCACTGGCACCCACCTTTGGCTTTTACACCTACGGTGAGTTTTTTGGCACGTCACGCCTGAGCCTGCTCAATTCGACCATGGTGGCCGTGGGTCTGCGGGAAGGCGACCCGCCGACAGGTGTCGCTGGCGCGCGTGAGGCGCCGTACAACGCGGCCGCTGAAGCCTTCGCGCCACCGTCGCGCGACCCCTATGCCAACAAACACACGCGTGTGGTGTCGCGACTGCTTCGGTTCATCGACACCCTCACTTCGGAGCTGGAAGCCTCGCACCGCGAGGTGACTCAGCTGTCCATCACCGACCGACTCACGCAGTTGGTTAACCGCATCCGCCTGGATCAGGTACTGGAAGAATGGATTCAACTCGCGCAACGGTACGGCACGCCGTTCTCCGCCATCTTGCTGGATCTGGACCACTTCAAAGAGGTCAATGACCACCATGGCCATCTGGTGGGAGACGACGTGCTGAAACGGGTTGCCCACGCACTGACCGTCAATACACGCTCTGTGGATGTGGTGGGCCGCTGGGGTGGCGAAGAGTTTCTGGTGGTGGTTCCCAACACCCGCCTTGAGGAAGCCAGACGCCTAGCCGAAAAACTGCGTGCAGCCATCGGATCCACGGAGATTCCCATCGTGGGCCGCAAGAGGTGCAGCCTCGGAGTGGCCGAATACACACCGGGAGATGACCCCCACACCCTGGTGGCGCGGGCCGACAAAGCCCTCTACGACGCGAAACGGGCCGGGCGCAACCGCGTGGAAATCGGACGTGGGTGACGGGGCCTGCGCCCTCAAGGTAAAGAGGAAAACCGAAACACAACCCCGGTCCCGGCGCACTGAGTTGGGGGCAGCAGATGCCCCGCGATACGCGCACAAGCCCCTGTCCTTGCAACGGGCCGACGCAGTGCCGCCCACGTCGACGCACTACAATTTTTGGATGCGTTTTCGCCTCGTCATCCTCCTGCTGGTGCTGCTGCCTCTGCAACAGTCCTGGGCGACGCTGGGCCCCTATTGCGGGGAAGCACGCGTGCACGCCGGGTTGGCACTGGCTGCGCTGTGTTGTGACCACAGCGGCGTTGGAGAAAACGCCAGCGCACTGCCTGGCTCAGACGCCGGGACGGCGAGCACCGATGCTGCAGGCGCCGCGGACTTCAGCACCTGCCATGCCAATGGCACGGCGGCCCTGTTCATGTTCGGCACCATTGCCACTTCGGCATTTCCGTCCGCCCGTTTCGTTAGCGAGCGAATGACACTGCGCCCTGTGCACGATCAAAGGCCTGAGCGCCCGCAGTGGCAAGCCCTGGTCTGACCAGGGGCCCTGCAGAGTGGCGGCGCTGAGCCGCACTCTTCTCTTTTTTTTCTCTCTGCGCCGGCGCAAGCCCTGTCCCACGCGACAGCCTTTTGCTGCGCCGTGCACGCTGTCTCTTTGGAATTTTTGTATGCCTCTTTTTATTGGGCCCATTTGTGCCTGCCCGCTTGCGGGGTGCACACCATGAGCCTCATCACGCCCCGCCGCCCATGGCCCTTTCTGCTGGCCGCCTGGCTGATGGCGTTGCTCGCAACCGGCGGCGCGCTTTTTCTCGGCGAAGTCATGGGCATGGTGCCCTGCGTTTTGTGCTGGTACCAGCGCATTGCGATGTTTCCTCTGGCGCTCATCCTCGGCATGGCGGTGTACAGCGATGACCGGTGCGGTGCGCTGTATGCGCTGCCGCTGGCGCTGGCGGGTGTGGGGCTGGCGGCTTATCACAGCCTGCTGATTGCAGGGCATATCCCGGCCGCCTGGATTCCCTGTGGTGCGAGCGCGTCCTGTGCCAACCAGAAAGTGGACATCCTCAATGGGCTTCAACTGCCTTGGCTGTCTCTGGCGGCTTTTGCTGCCATCACTGTTTTTCTTCTTTTCTCTCTGCGCAAGGTGTCCCGATGAACTCCCGAAAAATCACTGTCGCCCTGATTGCCATCGTGGCCCTGGCGGCCTTTGCCATCGGCATCCGCCTGTACCAGGGCAAGGTGCAGCAAGACCAGACACAACAGGCCAGCGACCATTCCCAAAGCCTGGTGCGCCCGCACTCGCCGGTGCTGGGCCCGCGCGAGGCACCGGTCACCATCGTCGAGTTCTTTGACCCGGCCTGCGAGACCTGCCGCGCGTTCTACCCCATCGTGAAGGACCTGATCAAACAGTACCCACAAGACGTGCGTCTGGTCATTCGTTACGCCCCCTTTCACCAAGGGTCGGACGAGGTGGTGAAGCTGCTGGAAGCCTCGCGCAAGCAAGGCCAATACGAACCGGTGCTGGAGTGGATTCTGGCCGCCCAGCCGCTGTGGGCCGACCACGGCAACCCTCAGGTGGAGCTGGCATTCCAGGCCGCAGAAAAAGCCGGCCTCAACCTGCAACAAGCCCGTGCCGACATGCAGTCGCCCGATGCGGCTGCCGCCATGGAGCAGGACATCATCGACCTCAACGCGCTCAAGGTCACCAAAACGCCCACCTTCTATGTCAACGGTCGCCCGCTGCCCAGCTTCGGTCCACAGCAGTTGACGGATCTGGTGACTGAAGAAGTCGCCAAGGCACGCGCTGCACGCCCTTGACTTTGAAGTGACTTCAAGGTTTCCAATGCACTGACACCAAGGAGTTTTGACGATGACAAAGTCTTGCGGCAATGGCGCAGCCCCGCACCAGCACGACGGCCACCTACACGGGCACAGCCATGCCGATACCGCGCTGGCCTCGCCCCCCGCCGCGCGGGATGCCTGCTGCGGACACGACCACGACCATGCACCCGCCCAGCCCGCTGCGCCGGCTGTACCGTTAGCAAAGAACGGCGCGATGTTCCGCATTGCCGCCATGGACTGCGCTGCTGAAGAGAGCGAAATCCGCCGTGCGCTGGCGCCCCTGCCCGGCATCCGCGCGCTGGGGTTTCAGCTGGGCGCACGCACGCTGACCATCGATGCGCCCGCAGAGGTGATTCCCTCGGCACTTGAAGCCATCCGCAAGGCGGGCTTTGACCCGCAGCCCATGGCGCCCGCCGCACCGGGCGAGCAGCCCGCTGCCGCGCCCGAAGGCTTGGGGCGCATGGGTCTGGCGCTGGCCATGGCCGTGGCGGCCGAGCTGATTGCGTTTTTCG
>JBCNOJ010000088.1:0-12899 GCA_039593925.1 Acidovorax sp. | reverse complement strand
CTGGTGTCCATCGCAGGCATTTACCGAACCACCGAAACGGCGCTGCCTGAAGAAGTGGCAGGAAGGCCGGCGCAGGTGCGCCTGGAAGGCGAAAAGCTCATCATCGAGCCGCTGCGCAACCCCGTACGTATCAACCCCAGAGAGACTCAGTAAACCCATGGCCAAAATCGTTGTTGTGACTTCCGGCAAGGGTGGTGTGGGCAAAACCACCACCAGCGCCAGCTTCTCCACCGGCCTCGCCCTGCGCGGCCACAAGACTGCGGTGATCGACTTTGACGTCGGCCTGCGTAACCTGGACCTCATCATGGGCTGCGAACGCCGCGTGGTGTATGACCTCATCAACGTGATCCAGGGCGAGGCCAACCTGAACCAGGCCCTCATCAAGGACAAGCAGTGCGACAACCTGTTTGTGCTGGCCGCCAGCCAGACGCGCGACAAGGATGCGCTCACGCAGGAAGGCGTCGAGAAGGTGCTCAAGGACCTGGCCGCGATGGATTTCGAGTACATCGTCTGCGACTCGCCCGCCGGCATCGAGAGCGGCGCGCTGATGGCCATGCACTTCGCCGACGAGGCGCTGCTGGTGACCAACCCCGAAGTCTCCAGCGTGCGCGACTCGGACCGCATCCTGGGCATGCTCGGCAGCAAGACCAAGCGCGCCATCGAAGGGGGCGAGCCGATCAAGGAACACCTGCTGATCACGCGCTACAACCCCAGCCGCGTGGAAGACGGCCAGATGCTGAGCCTGGAGGACATCCAGGACATCCTGCGCATCAAGCTGATCGGGGTGATTCCCGAGTCAGAGACGGTGCTGCAGTCGTCCAACCAGGGCACGCCCGCCATCCACGCGCAGGGCACCGATGTGTCCGAAGCGTACAAGGACGTGATCGACCGTTTTCTGGGCGCCACAGACAAACCCCTGCGTTTCATCGAAGCCGAGAAACCCGGCTTCTTCAAGCGCCTGTTCGGGAGCAAATAAGCATGGCATCTTTCCTGTCCTTCCTTCTCGGTGAAAAGAAGAAAACGGCCAGTGTGGCCAAAGAGCGCCTGCAGATCATCCTGGCGCACGAGCGCAACGGCCGCAATGCCTCCGAGCCCGACTACCTGCCCGCGCTGCAGCGCGAACTGGTGGCCGTGATCTCCAAATACGTGAAGATCAATCCCGAAGACCTCAAGGTGCACCTGGAACGCCAGGACAACCTCGAAGTCCTGGAAGTCAAGATCGAGCTGCCCGACACGGTGCGCTGAGCCCAGCCGCTTGCGGTGCACAGGCCCCTACCCGCTGGCCGGGTTTGGGGCTTTTGCTTTTCTGGCGGGTTCGGAAATTGCTTAAGAATCAGGGTAAACCCTGATGCTCAACATGATCACCGCCGACACGACCTGGAAGCTCAGCTGGCAGCGCGCCCGCAGCCATGAGGGCTTTACCCGCGGGGCGCGGGCCTTTACCGCGCTGGCTGCAGTGCTGGCGTATGGCTGGTGGGCCCAGTGGCTGGTCGAGCTGATGCCGGTGTTGCTGGGCGTGATTGCCAGCGCCCTGACCGAAACCGACGACAGCTGGCGCGGCCGGTTGCGGGCCCAGCTGCTGGCGCTGGGCTGCTTTGGCCTCATGGCCCTGGCTGTGTGGGCCACGGTGTCGACGCCATGGCTGCTCATGGCGGTGATGGCTCTGGCGGCCTTTGCGTTGAGCTTGCTTGGTGCGCTCGGAGAGCGCTACCGCGCCGTGGCGTTTGGAACGCTGGTGCTGTTCATCTACGCGGCCCTGGCGGCGCGCACCAGCCAGGCCGCCGCGGCCCAGGCCACGCCTTTGATGCTGGCAGGGGCCGCCTGGTACGGACTGGTGTCCGTGCTTTGGAGCGCCACCATGCCCCGCGCGCCGGTGCGCTACCGGCTGGCCAAGCTCTATGCGGTGTTGGGTGAATACCTGCGGCTGAAAGCGCTGCTGCTGGAGCCGGTGCGTGACGTGGATCTGGAGCGCCGCCGCATGGCGCTGGCCCTGCACAACGCGCGGGTGGTGGATGCCCTCAATGCCGCCAAGGAAAGCCTGTTGAGCCGCATGGGCACAGGGGTGCAGCCCGTGTGGCTGCAGACCGCCATGCACCAGTATCTGGCGGCCCAGGATGTGCATGAGCGTGCAAGCTCATCGCACGAGCACTATGACCTGCTGGCCCAGGCGTTTTTCCACAGCGATGTGCTGTACCGCTGCCAGCGTGTGCTGAGCCTGCTGGGGGAGCAGGCGCTCAAGTTGTCGGTGGCGCTGCAGACGCAATCGTCGCTACAGCACTGGGGCGCAACAGCCCGGGCCATTGAAGACCTGCAGGCTGCCATCGCGCATCTGCAAGCGCAGGCGCAGACGGCTGAGGCGGGCGCCCAGCAGATGGCCCGCCCGCTGCGGTCATTGCAGGCCCTCGGCAACAACCTGACCGCCATGGCGGGCGTGTGGGCCGGTGCCTTGCGGCCCCGTGAAAAAGGGGTGGAAGACACGGCGCCCGATGGTGTGGATTGCGCCTTGCTGGACCGAGAGCCCCAGACCCTGGGGGATGCGTGGGGCCGCGTGCGCGCGCAATGGCACACGCGCTCGCCGTGGTGGCGCCACAGCGTGCGGCTGAGCGTGTCGCTGGTGCTGGGCTTTGCCGTCATGCAGGCCACTTCCGACCCGCACGGGTACTGGATCCTGTTGACCATCGTTTTCGTCAGCCAGCCGCAGTACGCAGCCACCCAGACCCGGCTTTTGCAGCGGGCTCAAGGCACGGCGCTGGGCTTGGCGATGGGATGGGTGGCTGTGCAGATTTTTCCGGGGGCCTTCATCCAGGCGGGCCTGTTGGTGCTGGGCGGTGCCGTGTTCTTCGGTGCGCGCCACACGCGCTATGTGTTGGCCACGGCGGCCATCACGATGCTGTTGTTGCTGGGCTTTCACCAGATGGGCATGGCGCAGGGCGTGGTCCTGGCCCGCCTGGTCGACACGGCGGTCGGGTGCCTGATTGCGGCTGCAGCGTCGTGGTGGGTGCTGCCCCATTGGCAATCGCACCAGTGGCCCCACCTGGCTGCGCAGGTGCTGCAGACGCAGGCGCTTTATTTGCGCGAAATCCTCGCGCAGTATCCAACCGGCAAGCGCGACGACCTTGCTTACCGACTTGCGCGTCGCAACGCACACAACGCAGATGCTGCGCTGTCCCACTCGTACAGCGCCATGCTCAAGGAGCCCGCCCGGGTGCGCGCCGATGCCGAGGTGGTGGGCAACTTCCTGCGCCTGGCACACACGCAGCTCAACTACCTCTCGGCCCTGGGCGCCCAGCGTGCCAACGGTGCACAGCCGCCGATCGACGACCCGACCCAGGCGGTCGCTCAGGAGTTGCTCGGGTCGCTCCAGCAGCTCGCGCTGGAACTGGAGCGCGCGCAGCGCGCAGGGGCTCTGACCAACGCCCGGCTTCTGCGCACTGCGCAAGCCCCTGCAGTGGCACAGGTACTGCAGGAATTTGGGGCGCCCCCGTTGACGCCATCTCCAGTGCCATCGGCGCTGTCAGAGCACAGCCTGCTCGCGGCGCAGCTGGCTTTGGTGGGCAAGGTGTTCCCGCAGCTGCAGGCGCAGGCACGGCACCTGGTCGCTACTGCCCCGCAAGCCGTGGGCTCCTCCCATCGCTGAAGGCACTCAGCGTGCGTGTTTGGCAAATTTGGCTGCAAACGCGGCCGCGATGCTGAGGCTGCGCCGCCCCGGCACCCACCGGGCTTCCTGGCCAGGGGCCAGAAAACCGGGCTGGTCCACCGCCAGGTAGTAGCCACAGTTGCGTGCCAGGGCCATGGCTCGCCCCGCCTGGGCAAAACCCATCACCGCATTGAATTTGAAACATGGCTCTCGGGGTGCCGTGACGCGCAGCACGCAGTCGGGAAAGTGCAGTTCGTCGCCCACATAAATCTCATCCTCCAGCGGCCCGTCCACCGTGAGGTTCTCGCCCATGAAGCCCGGCGGCAGCGGTTCATCCAGCAAGCTCACGCCGTGCTGACGGCGCTGCGTGTGCCAAAACGGGTAGTGCGCAGCGGGGTAGGCATACACCGCTTTCTGCAGGCCACCGTGGATGCTCAGGTCGGCCTGCTCATCGCCTTGCAGCCCCAGCACTCCAACAGCCACGGCGTGGTGCACCGGCTGCTTGCCAATGGCTGTGAGGATGGACCGCTCGCCCATGCGGATACGGCGGGCCGTACCCACGTTGATGCTCTGGATGCGTACGGTCTGCACCGTGGTGTGGGCGGTGGGCGCTAAGGCGAAGAGAGACACAGACCGGGCCTACCACCCCCACAGCAGCGGCTTGGAGACCCAGCCCCTGGTGCCACCTTCGTGCTGCACCTTCACCCAGTCAGCGCGCCGATCCAGCGTGCGCAGCACGTCGCCCCGTTCGGCCTTGCCGAGAACGCGGCTGCGCGTGGTGGGCGCGCTGCGGATGTTGGCCACGCGGCTTTTGACGATGTGATGCGGGGTTTTGTTGACCAGCGGCCGGTAGACCCACCCTGTGTCGTTCTCAAAATCCCGCACCTTGAGCCAGTTGCCGTTGCGCGCCGTCACTTCGAGTGGAAAGCCTTGGCCCAGCGACCACAAGGTGGGGTGCTGGGTGCCTGCACCCGAGCGCATGTTGATCTCGGGTTTGGCAACGCTCACCATCTCTTTGGCATGGCTGCCACCCGCCACTGCGGCAAGGGCCAGGGTGAGAAACAGTCCGGAGAGGTGTCGGGTCGAGGCGGTCAAAGGCATGGGGCTCCAGTTCCTGAACAGGCCCACCATGGCAGCGCGCGCCCATCGCACGCCGCAGGTGCGGCCAGGGGCATTTTTTCAGGGACTCGCCCGTTGTCAAAAATTGTGACGTTTGTCGCACCGCGCAGCATGGTTTTCTGCAAGTGCCGCTACCACCATCAACACCTGCGGGCCACGCGCTTACAGCGGGTGTTCCGTGTAAAACCTGCCGCCGTGGTACAGCAATGGGGGGATGCCAGCGCGGTGGCTGCAGCGCTCGACCTCGCCCACAAAGATCACGTGGTCGCCTTCTTCGTAGCGGCTGCGGTTAAAGCACTCGAAGGTGGCGGCGCACCCCGCCAATACAGGGGCATTGCTGATGCCGGGGCTGTGTTCCACGCCAAGCCACCGGTCCACGCCACGCGCGGCAAACTGCTCGGCGAGTGTTTTTTGGTCGGCCGCGAGCACATTGATCGCGTAGTGCGAGCCGTTGGCAAAGGCTGGCATGGAAGCGGCGGCCCGAGACAGGCTCCACAACACCAAAGGCGGCTCCAGAGACACCGAGTTGAAGGAATTGGCCGTGAGCCCTATCAATTGCCCCTGTGCATCGCGCGCTGTGACGATGGTGACGCCCGTGGCGAACATGCCCAGCGCATCGCGGAACTCGCGGGTGGAAAAACTGGGTGGGCGGGCAAGGGCAGGGCGGGGAAGCGGGGAGGTCACAAAAGGCAGCCGGAGGCTGTGGGCAGCAGCGATGGAACTATTATGGGGCGCTGCCCGCCACGGTGCTGTGGCGGGGGCTTACCCCGTTCTTTCTGATTCACGCATGGCCCTTCTTCCCCACTTCACTACCTTGGGCGCAGGTCCCACCGTGCTCATGCTGCACGATGCCGATGGCGGACACCTCACCTTCGCACCCCAGGTCGAAACCCTCGCCAGCGCGGGCTACCGCGCTGTGGCGTGGGACATGCCCGGCTATGGCCACAGCGCGCCCATCGAACCCTATACCTTCAAGAGCCTGGCAGAAAGCTGCCTCGCGCTCATCGATGCGCTGCAGACGGAACGCGTGACCCTGGTGGGCCATGGCTTGGGCGCCATGGTGGCGCTGGAGGCTGCCGTGCGAAAGCCCTCGGCCGTTCACCGGCTGGTGCTGTGTGCAGGTGGCCCTGCACTGGACGCGCAGGCCCAGAGCGACTGGACAACCCCGCGGCTGGAGGCATTGCAGGCCATGCAGGACGCTGGGGGCAGCATGGAGAGCCTGGCGCAGACCCTGGTGCCGCGCTTCATCGGCACCGGCGCATTGCCCGAGGGCGTGCGGCTGGCCGTGCATGCGTTGTCCCAGGTCTACGCCGGCAGCTACCGGCGGGCCCTGGAGGCGATGTCCACCTTTGATCGCGGCGCTGCCGCGCTGGTGCGCCTGCATGTTCCCGCACTGCTGGTCAGTGGTGAAGGCGATCGCTGCACCCCGCCGGACGCGTTGCAGGCGCTGGCCCAGGTGCTGCCCGATGCGCGGCACGTGAGCCTGCCCCATGTGGGGCACTGGCCGCAGCTGGAAGACCCCGAGGGTTTTGATGGCGCGCTGCTGGACTTTCTGGCGACACGGCGGGTTCTGCATTGAATCGCGTGCAGGCTACTGGCGGCGGCGTGCCAGTTCCGGTCGGGGCTCACCCCGGCCGCGCCGGAAACAGGGTGGCGCCTGTTTTGGCGGCAGTGTTGCTCATGGGGCTGGCGGCGTTGGGGGCCTGGATCGCACCGCGGGGCGACATGGAGCGCGGCGCTGTGGCAGCGCAAGGCCGGGCGGGTGTTGCGTCACCGGCGGTGTCTGCAGCGTCGGAGCCTGCGGCCAAAGACATTGCTGCCCGCGCGCCCGCTGCGCCGCAAGCCGCGCAAGGCCCGGCCGCGTGCGACGTGTTGCTGCACCGCATGCCGACCGTGTCCCGCAGCCAGTGTGACAGCGCCGCGCTGGTCGCCAGCGGCGCGCAGTCTGTGCAGGGTGTGCCCTTGTTCTGGCGCGACGTGCCGGTGGCCGCCGCAGCACCGAACGGCGGCGAAGTGCCCTTGCGCGTGCTGGTGGTGGGGGCCATGCACGGCGACGAACTGACCGCCGCTTCGCTGGCACTGCGATGGATTGCGCTGGCCGAGCAGGCCCGCCGGCCGGTGCATTGGCGCTTCATTCCCGTGCTGAACCCGGACGGCCTGCTGGCCCGCCCGGCCACGCGCGTGAATGCCCGGGGCGTGGATCTGAACCGCAATTTCCCTACTCCGGGGTGGGCACAGGACGCGCCCCTCTACTGGGAAAAACGCACCCGCCGTGACCCCCGCCGCTGGCCCGGCCCGGAGCCCGTGTCCGAGCCGGAATCGCGCTTTTTGCACGCGCAGATGGCCGAGTTCAAGCCCCAGCTCATCGTCAGCATCCACGCGCCTTACGGCGTGCTGGACTTTGACGGGCCGCAGTCACCGCCCGCGCGGCTGGGCCGGCTGTGGCTGGATCAGGTGGGGATCTTTCCCGGATCGCTTGGGCACTATGCGGGTGTGCACCGTGGTATGCCGGTAGTGACCATCGAACTGCCGCATGCGCTGGACATGCCGCGCGATGCAGAGGTCCAGTCCATGTGGGAAGACCTGCTCCGCTGGATGGCCGAGCATTGGCCGCAGGTGGAGGCTGCTGCGCGCCCCTGAGGCGCGAGCGGCCCCACAGCGCTCAGCCTGCCGTGGTCAGGTGGCGCGCGGCTGCGGCCACCGCTTCGGCGTCGGCCTGCACGGCGCCAGGCGCGCCGCCCTTGCCCCACAGCGCGCCGCCCCAGCGCATGCCCAGAAACTGGCCGCACAGAACGATGGAGTCAATCATCGGCTGAGCCTTGGCTCGGTCACCGCTGGTGGTGATCAGGAGCAGTGTCTTTTCGCCCATCCTCGCCTTGAAGTCCAGACCCGGCACGCGCAGCCAGGCGCTCCAGTGGTCCAGGTAGGTCTTGAGGGGCGAAGGAATGCTGAACCAGTACACCGGCGCGACGAACACGATGTGGGTGGCTGCCAGCGTGGCGTCCAGCAAGGTCTCCAGGTCGCCCTCGGGCGGCGGATAGGTGCCGATGGTGTGGCGCTGGTCCACGAAGGGGGGCAAAGCCAGCCGTGCCAGGTGCATCCAAGTTTGTGGCGTGTTTTCCGGCAGGTGGGATGCGGCTTCGCGTGCCAGCCATTCGGTGTTGCCGACATGGCCTGGCTCGCGGGTGGAGGTGGTCAGAAAAAGATAGTGCGGTGCGGGGGAGGCAATGGTCATGGCGCCATCGTAGCGCCGCCACGGTTGCCAGCCTATGCAACGCGGGCGGTGAGGGCACGTGCGCCTGGCTCCGCGCCGCAGAAACCGAAGTTCATCGCTGGCACCTGCCCACTGATGAGTTCAGCCAGTGCCTTGCCTGAACCGGCGCCGTGGGTCCACCCCAGCGTGCCGTGGCCGGCATTCACCCAGAGCTTGCCCACACGCGTTTGTCCGATGAACGGAATGTTGGTGGGCGTGGCAGGCCGCAGGCCTGTCCAGTACTGCGGGTTGCCGCCTTCCTCGGGCGTGCGGGTGTCGCACACGCCGGGCAGGATGGTTTCGATGCGCCGCGAGAGCATGTGGCAGCGTGCGCGGGCCAAGGGGCTGTTCAGTGTCAGGTCCCAGCCGTTGAGCTCGATCGTGCCCGCCACACGCAGGTGGTTGCCCAGTCGGCTCATGGCGATCTTCTTGCCATCGTCGATGGTGGACACCATGGGTGCGCCTTCGGGCTTGAGCAATGGGAAGGTGGCGCTGTAGCCTTTGCCAGGGTAGATCGGCAAATCCACTCCGACGCTGCGCAGCAGCGGCGCGCTGTAGGAGCCGCAGGCCACCACCACGGCGTCGCCCTTCAATATGAAGTCTTTTTTGCCTCCAGCGCTTGACTTTCGGGCGATGATAGCTACGGAATCAATAGCGTTGCCGATTTTGTTGAGCCGCAACACATCGTGGCCGTAGAAGAACTGCGCACCCCGCGCAGCACATCGGCGGGCCAGTTCTTGCGTGAACACGCGGGCGTCGCCGCTTTCGTCGGTGCTGGTATAGGTTCCGCCAGTGATCTTGTCACCGTAGGCCTTGAACGCTGGCTCAATTTTCAGCAGCTCTTCGCGGCTGACCAGGCGGCGCTGCACGCCATGCTTGCGCATCAACTCCACGGCGTGGCCGGCGGCGTCAAACGATTTCTGGTCGGTGTAGAAGTGGGCGATGCCGCGTTCGAGCCGGTTGTACTCAATGCCGGTGCTGCTGACCAGCTCCTTGAGTGCCGCATGGCTGTATGCACCCAGCGCCACAATCTGCTGCACGTTGCGTTCGAACGCCGCGTCATTGCACTGAGCCAGGAACTGCAGGCCCCAGCGCCATTGTTGCCAGTCCATCTGGGGGCGGAAAAGCAGCGGCGCTTCCTTGTCGAACATCCATTTCAGCGCCTTGAGCGGCGCCTCGCGGTTCGCCCAGGGTTCGCAGTAGCTCACCGAGATCTGCGCCGCGTTGGCAAAACTGGTTTCGAGCGCCGCATCGGGCTGGCGGTCGACCACGATGACCTCGTGGCCGCGCTCCAGCAGGTGCCACGCGGTGCTGATGCCAATGATGCCGGCGCCGAGAACAATGGTTTTCATGAACAGAGTGCGTTGTGAACCTGATCGTGCGGCTCGATGAACGGCAGCACATGATTCCGCGAAGTGTGCCCCGCATTGATTTCTACTAAAAGCAAAATTAAACTTGATCCAAAAACATCAGATAACCTAATAGTATGAGCACCTACGATCCTGCTGCCCTGGAATGCCTCGCCGCCATCGTCGAAGAGGGTGGATTTGAGCGAGCCGCCCAGCGGCTCAACGTCACGCAGTCGGCGGTATCGCAGCGTTTGCGCGCGCTGGAAGCACAAGTGGGTTCAGTGCTCATCGTGCGCAGCCGGCCGCTACGGCCTACATCGGCTGGGCAGTTGCTGCTCAAGCACACCAAACAGCTGCGCCTGCTGCGCGCTGATCTGGAACGCGACCTGCAGGAGCTCGCCCCCAGCGCACCGGGTGGCACGCGTGAAGACGAGCGCATCTCCGTCGCCATCAACGCCGACAGCATTGCCACCTGGGCCATGGGCGCGCTGCACGACCTGGTGCGCCAGCGGCTGCCGCTGGAAATCATCGTGGACGACCAGGACTTCACGCAGGAATGGCTGCGCTCGGGCCAGGTGCTGGGCTGCGTCACCACGCTCAAGCAGGCGCTGCGTGGTTGCAAGATGGTGCCCCTGGGGGCCATGCACTACATCGCCGTGGCCTCGGCAACCTTCGCGCAGCAGCACCTGCCCCAGGGCCTCACACCGCACAATTTCCGCGACGTGTCTTTCTTGTCCTTCAACCGCAAGGACGACATGGCCGCTGAATTCGTGGCCCGCGCCTTCGGGCTCAAGCGCGTGGCGCTCAACCATTTGTTCGTGCCAGGCTCCGAGGCACAGATGCGCGCAGTGGCGGCTGGCTGGGCGGTGGGCGTGGTGCCAGAGCTGATGGCCCGCGCAGGCATTGCCGATGGCAGCATGGTCGATCTGGCTCCGGGCCGTACCCTGCCCGTGCAGCTCTATTGGCATTGCTGGAACCTGGAGTCCGAGCTGCTGGATGCGCTTTCTGCGGCACTCACCAGCGCTGCCGCTGATGCCCTGGTTTTGTGAACGCCGTAGTTGCATTGCAACTTAGGCGTTTATTTTTTCTACTGCAATGTATAAAATCGAGGCCATGGCTACACCGCAACCCAAAATCTCGTTCAAGGAGCAGATGCACCAGGCTCGTGAGGAAGCGATCCTGCAATCTGCCTGTCGCTTGCTGGGCGAAAAGGCGTTTGACGCCATGACCATGGATGACGTCGCCAATGCGGTCGGCATTGCCAAGGCCAGCCTTTACAAGCATTTCTGCAGCAAGGAAGAGCTGTGCAGTGCCGCCATGGTGCAGATTCTGGGGCGGGTGCAGTCGTATCTGGCCGAGCTGCCAGCAGACATGCCGCCCGCCGAGAAACTGCGCGCTTTGGTGCGCTGGTCACTGGAGCGGCTGCTGACCAACGAAATGCCTTTGCTGCCCAGCCGCAACTCCACCTTGCGCGCCGTGCTGATGGCCAACAAGAATTACCTCAGTGGCTTGGTCGCTGTGAGTGACCAGATCGGTGAGTGGATCACCGAAGCCCAGGCTCAAGGGGTGATCAACCCCACCCTGCCGCCGCTGGTGGTGCTGTACACGCTGTATGCCCGTGCCTGCGACCCGGTAGTGAGCTTCCTCAAGGAAGGCGGCCAGTACTCGGACGCGGAAATCGTGGACCTGGTGGTGCGAACGTGTTTTGACGGCCTGGCAGCGCGTTAAGACTGGCAGCCACTAAGCCACACCGATCAAAAAGCCCGGCATGCCGGGCTTTTTGCTGGGCGGATGCTGCTCCGGCGGGGACCAGGCAGCATCAAGGGTCCTGTCACTTGGGTAGGATGACTTTGTCCACCACGTGGATCACACCATTGCTGGTGAACACGTCGGTCGCCACGATGTTGCTGGTGCGCATGTTCTGGTCGGTGATCACCAAGCTGGAATTGATGGTGAAGGTCTGGCCCTGCACGGTGGTGATGGCGGTGTTCACGGGCACTTCGGCCTTGAGCACGCGCGCGGGCACCACGTGGTAGGTCAGCACCTGGGTCAGCAGGGCCTTGTTGGCCAGCAGCGCGTCCTTGGTCACGCCCAACTCGGTCAGCAAGGCCGCAAAAGCGGCGTTGGTGGGGGCAAACACAGTGAAGGGGCCAGCGCCTTGCAATGTGCTCACCAGCCCGGCGGCCACCACGGCCTCGACGAGGATGCTGAAGTCCGGCAGGGCCGAGGCGGTGGCCACGATGTCCTTGTCGGCGGGCAGCAGCACCTTGTCCACCAGGTGCACCACACCGTTGCTGGCCTGGATGTCGGTGCTGGTGATGGTGCTCACGCGATTGCGGCCGTCGGTGATCTTCAGGCCGTTGTTCGACTCGATCTTGAAGAAGCCGCCCGACACCGGCGTGATCGCCTTGCCCAAGGGCACATCGGCCCGCAGCACCTTGCTGCCCAGCACGTGGTAGGTGAGCACGGCAGTCAGCAGGGGCTTGTTGGCCAGCAGCGCTTCCTTGGTCACGCCCAGTTCGGTCAGCAACGCGGCAAACGCTGCGTTGGTGGGCGCGAACACGGTGAGCGTGCCCGTGCTCAGCGTGGGCGCGAGGCCCGCAGCGACCACGGCCTCGACCAGGATGCTCAGCTCGGGGGTGTTTTGGGCCAGTTCGACGATGTTGCGCTGGGGCTCGTCGTCTCCGCCCCCACAGGCTTGCAGCAGGGAGGTGCTGGCGCCCAGGGCGGCTGCCATCAGGACGGTGCGGCGATTGAATACGGTGTTCATGGCGGCTTCTCCTCGTGAATGGATGGTGGGTGAAAAGAGCGGTGGTGCCGGTGGCTTACTTGGGCATCAGCACCGTGTCGATCGCATGGATCACGCCGTTGCTGGCGGCTACGTCGGTGGCAATGACCTTGGACTGGTCGACCATCACGCCCATGCTCGTGCTCACGGTGAGTTCCTGGCCTTGCACGGTCTTGACCTTGCCGGCCTTCACATCCTTGGCCATGACCTTGCCGGGCACCACGTGGTAGGTCAGCACCTTGGTCAGTGCGGCCTTGTCGGCCAGCAGGCCGTCCAGCGTGGCCTTGGGGATCTTGGCGAACGCTTCGTCGGTGGGGGCAAACACCGTGAACGGGCCGGGGCCCTTGAGGGTGTCCACCAGACCGGCGGCCTGCACGGCGGCCACCAGGGTCTTGAAGTTACCCGCCTTCACAGCGGTATCGACGATGTCTTGCGCCATGGCGCTGAAGGTGGCGCCAGCGGTCAGAGCGAGTGCAATCAGGGTCTTCTTCATGGGTCGTTCCTCTCGGTTTCAGTGGAAGTGACACGCCAAGATGGGCGTGGCGGGAATTTATAACCATTTGGTACCAAAGTAAACCAATTGGTTATTCAATGACCAATTGGTATTTTGGACGCGAAAAAAAGCCCCGCGATGCGGGGCTTTGGGTTGGATGGCGCGCGGTCGTTTGCCGCGCCACCGCTTCTTTCAGCGCACGATCAGCAGAGGCACCTTGCTGTTGGCCAGGACCTGGGTGGTGATGGGGCCCATCACCA
>JBCNOJ010000087.1:0-12998 GCA_039593925.1 Acidovorax sp. | reverse complement strand
GGCCTCTTCTGGCCTGGGGACTGTGCGCCTGGCCGCCTCGCCCACCGGGCTTTCGGGCCTCTGGTTTGAGGGCCAACGCCACGAACCGGCAGACCGCCTCTACGGCACGCTGGCCTGGCCCCATGCTCCAGGCCATCCGGTGCTGCAGGCGGCGGCTTTGCAACTGCAGCAATACCTGTCAGGCGAGCGCAGCGCATTTGAACTGCCGCTGGACCTCTCGGGCGGCACGCCGTTTCAGCAAAGTGTGTGGCGGGGCCTGCTGGCGATTGGGCGGGGCGCCACCACCAGCTATGGTGCGCTGAGCCTTCAACTCGGACGGCCCCGCGCGGTGCGGGCCTTGGGTGCCGCGGTGGGGCGCAACCCGCTGAGCGTGGTCGTGCCCTGCCACCGCGTGGTGGGCACGGACGGCAGCCTCACCGGCTATGCCGGTGGCCTCGACCGCAAAAGGGCCTTGCTGACCCTGGAGAATGCGCACCTCGCCACCACCGGCGCGCGCACCGCCATCCCCAAAGGAATTCAATGAGCACCCCGGCCACCAGCCCCCAAAACCCTGTGTCTACCTGGATCGGTGAATTCATCCTGCTGGCGGCGCTGTGGGGCGCCTCGTTCCTGTTCATGCGCCTGGGCGCTGCGGAGTTTGGGCCGCTGCCCACGGCGGGGCTGCGGGTGGCGCTGGCCACCGTGTTCCTGTGGCCCATTCTGTTGCGGCAGGGGCACTTTGCGGCATTCAAGGCGCATTGGCGGCCCATCATGCTGGCGGGCGTCATCAATTCGGCCATCCCGTTTGCACTGTTTGCCTGGGCGGTCATGCACATCCAGACCGGGCTCAGCTCCATCCTGAACGCCACCGTGCCGCTTTTTGGCGCTCTGGTCGCCTGGGTATGGCTGGGCGATCGCATCAACCGCCTGCGGTGGGTGGGCTTGGCGCTGGGCTTTGTGGGCGTGGCCCTGCTGGCGTGGCGGGCACCGGCGGGCACGGGCTTCAAGACAGACAGTGCCCACTGGGCCATCGCTGCCTGCCTGCTGGCTTCGGCTTTTTACGGTGTTTCAGCCAGCTTTGCACGCCGCTACCTCACCGGCATTCCGCCGCTGGCTACAGCCACAGGAAGCCAACTGGGCGCGGCACTGGCGTTGGCCTTGCCCACCCTGTGGCTGTGGCCCGCGCAGATGCCAGGCCCGCGTGCCTGGGGGGCCATCGCCGCCATTGCCGTGCTGTGCACGGGCGTTGCCTACATCCTGTACTTCCGCCTGATTGTCCACGCGGGGCCCAGCCGGGCTCTGGCTGTGACGTTCATCGCGCCGGTGTTTGCCGTGCTGTATGGCGCGCTGTTCCTGGGTGAAAGCATCACGCCATGGATGGTGGGCTGTGCCCTGGTGATCGTCTGCGGCACGATGTTGTCAACCGGACTTATCAGGACGCTTCGCCCGCGCGCCGCCTCGGTTTAGAGGGCCTAAACTCGGCGCATGGTTTTTGCGCTAGGTCGCCCCTCCCACCCATTGCCCCCTTTCGCCGACGGCGATAGCTGCCGCTCATCCTCAGGCCTGCGAGGCCTGAGCACCCGACGCCACAACATGCCAGGCGCATCCCATGGGCAATAACACCCTGCTGGCCGGCGCGGCGCTGATGTTGCTGTTGCTGGCGCTGGCAGGCCTGCCGCCGCAACGCCTTTTGAAGCCTGATCGCTGGACCTTGCTGTTCGCCGGTTCGGTGGGCGGCCTGGTGTCGGCCGCAGCGTTCGAGGCCCTGCAGTGGAACGCGCCCGAACTGCATGTGGTGGCCTACCCAACGGCTACGGCTTTCATGGCGCTGGTCTTTGGCAGCTCCGCAGCAGCGTTGACCGCACTTGTCGCACTGTGCGCCGCCCTCTGGCGAGATGGCTCCCACGCCGCGCTGGCCATCGGGGTCATGGCCACAGCGCTGGGTACCGGCTGGCTGTGGCGGGTGGCGGGTGAGCGTCTGGCGCTGCCACTGTGGGGGCGGGTTGCAGGACTGACGCTCAGCCTGCCGCTGACGGTGGAGTCCTGCCTGCAGGCAGCCGGCGGCACGTTCGATCTGACGCCAGGGCTGCCCTGGCACCACGGCGCGGGTGCGCTCATGCTTGGGGTGGGCTGGCAGATTCTGATCAGCCGCGCTCGCGCAGAACTGGCCCGCCAGGAGGCCCAGGAAGCGCTGCGCCAGCAGGAGCGCCACCTGCGCCTGGCGCTGGACGCACTGGGCGGCGGGCGGTGGGAATGGGACGTGGTCAACCGCCGATTCCGCTGCATCGGCGCGTTCTATGAAGCCTATGGAATCACCGCCGCAGACCAGGACGACCTGAACCTTTGGCAGCGCTGGTATGCGATGCGCCATCCGCAGGACGCCGAGCGCAACGCCGCCCGGCTTGAACGCACCATGGACGGCCTGGACGAAAGCTACGAAGCCGAATTCCGGGTGAAGGACCTGCAGGGCCGCTGGCGCTGGCTCATGTCCCGCGGCACCGTATCGCAACGCGATGCAGAGGGGCGGCCCACCGCCTTGCTGGGCATGGATGTGGACATCACCGCGCACCGCGAGGTGCAGGACGCGCTGCGCAGCTCGGAGGCCAAATACACCACCTTCTACCAGACACTGCCGGATCCGGCCGGCATTTCGCGCATCGCCGACGGGCGCTATGTCGACGTGAACCCAGCGTTCTGCGAGGTGCTGGGCAGACCGCGCGAAGAGGTCATCGGCCGCACCTCCACCGAGTTGAAGATCTGGGCCAGCGAGCAGGAACGCACGCGCCTGATCGACACCTTCCGCCGCGATGGGAAGGTAAACCGCTTGCCACTGATGGCGCAGCGGGCCGGGGTTCCGATTCCCGGACTGATGTCGGCACGCTCTGTGCTTGTGGACGGCGAAAACTGTTTTGTCTTCGTATTCCACGACATGACCGAAGCGCAACGCACCAGCGACGAGCTGCGCGCCCTGAACAGCCTGCTGCAGCAGGCTGGCCGCCTGGCCCGGCTGGGTGCGTGGGAAGACGAGCGCGGCCGGGGTCTTGTCTATTGGTCCGATGTGTGTTTTGACATCCACGGCCTTCCGCCCGGCTCGCCGATGCCACACGACTACATCGACCGCCATGTGGCGCCAGCCTACAGAGAGCCGCTGCGCCAGAAATTCCGCCACAGCGTGCGCGAACGCTGCGAGTGGAGCATCGAAATGGAAATCGTGCGCGCGGACGGCCGCCTGGTGTGGGTGCGCGCGCGGGGCGAACCCATTGTGGAAAATGGCCGCGTGACCCGCGTGCGCGGCGTGATGCAGGACATCGACGAGGCCAAGCGGGCTGAACAGCGCCTTCGCCAGTCCGAAGACCGGTTCTCGCGCATCTTTCACCTCATGCCCTACCCCATGGGCCTGTCTCACCGCAGCGATGGCCGCTATGTAGACATCAACCCTGCCTGGGTGGAGGTGCTGGGCATACCGCGCGAGGAGGCCCTGGGACGCACGGCAGTGGAGTTGGGCATCTTTACCGCGGAGGACCGCCGCCGACTCATGGAGCAGGTGGAGCAGTCGGGCCAGCTCAACAGCTACGAGGTCAAGCTCAACACGCGCGCTGGCCAGCAGCTCACGGTGCTGCAGTCGATGCGCGCCACCGATTTCGACGGTAAACCGTGCTGGCTCTTTTCGGTGCACGACATCACCGACCGCAAGCGCAGTGAGGAGCAGATTCGCGAGCGCGAAGAGCTGCTGTCGCTCACCATCTCCGCCGCATCGCTGGGCCTGTGGGACTGGAACTTGCAGACCGGCACCCTCACCGGAGACAGCCGCTGGCGCGCTATGCGCGGTTTGGACGCTGCGCCGGGCAGCCCCTCGCACCTGCCGGTGCAGTGGACGGCAGGCATCGCTCCGGAAGACATCGACCGCATCACCGCAGAACTTGCACGCCACACTGCAAACCCTGCCACCCCGTTCGATGCCACCTGGCGCATCAATGCGGGTGGCGAGACCATACGCTGGGTGCGCAACCTCGGCAAGATCGTGAGCACGGACGCGGAAGACCAGCCAGAGCGCATGCTGGGGGTGGCCATTGACGTGACGCCGCAGCGCGAGCAGGAAGTGCTGCTGCAGCGCCTTGCCTTGTTTGATGCCCTGACGGGCCTGCCCAACCGCGTACTGCTTGCGCGCAAGTTGCAAGACAGCATGGCGCTGGCGCGGTCGCAAAACACCCTGCTGGGGGTTGCCTACCTTGATCTCGACGGCTTCAAGCCCGTGAACGACCGCCTGGGCCATGGTGCGGGTGACCGCCTGCTGGTGGTGGTGGCGGGCCGCCTCACACGCGCGCTACGCCCCGTGGACACGGTGGCGCGCCTCGGGGGAGACGAGTTCGTGATCCTGATGCCGGAGCTCGCGTCGGACAGCGACTGCGAAGAGCGTCTGCACCGCTTGATGGAAAGCATCTCAGCGCCCTACACGCTCGATACCGAGCGTGTGGTTGTCACCGCGAGCATCGGCTACACGATCTTTCCGCAGGACGACGCCGACGCAGACACCCTGCTGCGCCACGCCGACCAGGCCATGTACGCCGCCAAGCAGGCCGGGCGCAACCGCTTCCACCAGTTCGATGCAGCGCAGGAGCGCGCTCTGCTGGCGCTGCGCGAACAAGGCCGCCACCTGCGCGAAGCGCTGGAGAGCGAGCAGTTTGTGCTTTACCTGCAGCCCAAGGTGGACATGAAAAGCGGCACGGTGGTGGGTGCCGAGGCCCTGGCCCGCTGGCAGCACCCCGAGCGCGGCGTGGTGTCCCCAGGCGAATTCCTGCCGCTGCTGGAGGGCACAGAGCTGGAGATCCGCTTTGGCGAATGGGTGATCGAGGCGGCCCTGGACATGCTGGAGCATTTGCAGCTGCAACAGATGCCCTTGCCTGTGAGCGTGAACATCGCGGCCCAGCACTTGCAGCACCCGGGTTTCGCCGCCTGGATGGCTGCCTGCCTGCAACGCCATCCCCGCGTGCCGCCGCACCTGATCGAAATCGAGATCACCGAAAGTGCGGCCCTTTACGACCTGGGCGCCGTGGCAGCCACGCTGACCGACCTCAGGGCGCTGGGCTTCGCGGTGGCGCTGGACGACTTCGGCACCGGCTACTCATCGCTGACCTACCTGCGCCGCCTGCCCATGGACACGCTGAAGATCGACCAGAGCTTTGTGCACGGCATGATGGGCGACCCGGGCGACCTCGCCATCGTGCAGGGCGTGATCGGCCTGTCACGCTCGTTTGGCTACCGAGTGATCGCCGAGGGCGTGGAAACGGTGGAGCAAGGCCAGATGCTGCTGCAGTTGGGCTGCACCCACGCGCAGGGCTATTGCATCGCGCGGCCCATGCCGCTCGACGACTTTGTGGCTTGGGTGCCAGCGTGGCAACCGCCTGCCGGGTGGCGGCGCAACCGGCCGGGTTGATCCTCCGTCTGGCAAGACTCGCTGCAAGAATATTGCTCAAATTTGGCTCTAGCGCTTACCCAGTGAGCGCTGGCAGCTATCGATTTGATAGTTTTCTAAGGTGCGTTGCGCACACCGTGATCACGGCCCCACCAAGTCCTTCACCTGCTGCAGCGCCGCCGGGTCTTCCATCGTTGTCAGGTCCCCCGGATCGCGCCGCTCGGCCACGGCCTGCAGGGCGCGGCGCAGCAACTTGCCGCTGCGGGTCTTGGGCAGCACGGTCACAAAGTACACACGCGACGGCCGCGCCACGGCGCCGAGCTGGCTGTCCACCTGCTTCATCACCTCGCCTTCGAGCTTGAGGCGCGCGGCATCGTCTGTCAGGCCCGAGGCATCGCGCGCCACGGCAAACGCCATGGCCACCTGGCCCTTGAGGCTGTCGGCCACACCCACCACGGCCACTTCGGCGATGTTGGGGTGGGAGGCAATGCTCTCCTCGATCTCGCGCGTGCCCAGGCGGTGGCCGGCCACGTTGATCACGTCGTCAGTGCGGCCCAGGATGAAGTGGTAGCCGTCCGCATCGCGGATGCCCCAGTCGAACGTGCTGTAGATCAGGCGGCCGGGGATGCTTTTCCAGTAGGTATTCACAAAGCGCGCGTCATCGCGCCACACCGTCTGCATGCAGCCGGGGGGCAGCGGGCCTTCGATGGCGACCACGCCCTTCTGGTTGGCACCGGTCAGTTCCTCGCCCGTGGCCTCGTCGATCAGCTTCACGCCGTAGCCGTACATGGCCTTGCCCGGGCTGCCGAAGCGCGTGGTTTGCTTCTCTACCCCGTTGGCCAGGGTCAGAATGGGCCAGCCGGTTTCGGTCTGCCAGTAGTTGTCGATGATGGGCACTTGCAGGGCGTCGCTGATCCACTGGGCTGTGGGTTCGTCTAGCGGCTCGCCTGCCAGCCACAGGGCCTTGAGGCTTTTCACGTTGTATTTGGCGAGGTAGGCCGGGTCCTGCTTCTTGAGCACCCGTACCGCCGTGGGGGCCGAGAACATGTGGGTGACCTGGTACTTCTCGACGATGCTCCACCACACGCCCGCATCGGGCCGCGTGGGCAGGCCTTCGTACATGATGGTGGTCATGCCCGCGATCAGCGGGCCGTAAACGATATAGCTGTGCCCCACCACCCAGCCGATGTCGCTGGTGGCGAAAAAGACCCCCACGCTCCGCCGCTCGCGCGGGTCGCTGCCCCCCGAGGGGGCCGCGTTTTCACCTTGGGGCGGCCCGGCGGTGAAAACCTCATCCCCCGCCTTGGCATCAAAAATGTGCTTCATGCTGGCCGCCAGCGCCACGGTGTAGCCGCCGGTGTCACGCTGCACGCCCTTGGGCTTGCCGGTGGTGCCGCTGGTGTACAGCGTGTAGCTGGGGTGGGTGGATTCGACCCATTCGCAGGGGACCACGGTGTTCAGGTGCTGCTCGCGCAAAGGTGCCCATTCGTGGTCGCGGCCTGCCTGCAGGTGCATGGGGGCAAGGCCCCGGTTCACCATCAGCACGGCGGCGGGCTTGTGTTTGGACAACGCAATGGCTTCGTCCAGCAGCGGCTTGTACGGCACCACCTTGCCACCCCGCGACCCAGCATCGGCGCTGACCACAGCCACCGGCTCGGCATCTTCAATGCGCGAGGCCAGCGAGCCCGAGGCAAAGCCGCCAAACACCACCGAATGCAGCGCGCCAATGCGCACGCAGGCCAGCATGGCAAAGGCGGCCTCCGCAATCATGGGCATGTAGATGAGCACGCGGTCGCCCTTCTTCACGCCCAGCGACAGCAGCACAGCCGCCATGCGCTGCACCTCGGCGTGCAGTTCGGCAAAGCTGTAGCTGCGCTCGGTGCCGGTTTCTGTCGATATCGCCACCAGTGCCACCTGGCTGGCGCGCGTGGCCAGGTGGCGGTCTACCGCGTTGTGGCACAGGTTGGTGGTGCCGCCCACAAACCATTTGGCAAACGGCGGGTTGCTGTAGTCGCACACCTGCTGGGGGGGCGCCTTCCAGTCGATCAGCTTCGCCTGCTCGCTCCAGAAGGTGTCACGGTGGTCGATGGACTGGCGGTAGAAGTCGGCGTAGGTGCTTTGTGCGGTCATTGTGGGGGTCTCCTCGGCATCTCTCGCGCCTGCTCGAAAAGCAGGTTTTGAATTCATAATTATTCATAACGGGCTTGCGGCAAACTGACTGGAGGGCCACCGCAATGCTTGCGGTGAAGAAGGCACCGAGTGCGCTCACCCTCTGGTTTCCTGCATAAGGAAACACGTTTTTGTTCGTTGTCCAAGGCCGGGTATTCGCCACAGACTTGCCCTTTCTGTTCAGCGAATCGACTTGCCTTGCCATGAATCTGCTAGCCCGCCCTCTACCGCCCCGTACGGGCCCCTTGGGCTTCACGCTTTCCAGGAACCAACGCTACTGGCTGCTGTCCTGGCTCACCCCCCTGCTGGTGTTTCTGTTGTGGGAATCCGCCTCGCGGCTGGGATGGATACGCCACCAGGTCATGCCACCACCCAGCGCCGTGCTGGCCACCGCATGGAACATGACGCTGTCCGGCGAACTGCCTGTTCACCTGGGTGCTTCACTGCTGCGGGCCGCTGGCGGATTCTTCATCGGCGGCCTGCTCGGTTTTGCGCTGGGCGTGCTCACGGGCTTCTCGCCACTGGCGCATGCACTGTTCGACCGGGTGGTGCAGATGATCCGCGCCATTCCCTTTCTCGCGCTGCTGCCGCTGGTCATCGTGTGGTTTGGCGTGGACGAAAGCGGCAAGATCTTCTTGGTATCGCTGGCGGTGTTCTTCCCCATCTACATCAACACCGCCCTGGGTATCCGGCAGATCGACCCCAAGCTGCTGGAGGTGGCGCGCGTCACGCGGCTGTCCCGTCTGGAGACGGTGCGTCGCATCATCCTCCCCGGCGCGATGCCGTCGGTGCTCACCGGGGTGCGCTACTCGCTGGCCACCGCCTGGCTGGCGCTGGTCATCGCCGAAACGCTGGCCACCAGTGTCGGCATCGGCTTCCTCAACACCGATGCACGCGAGTTCTTGCAGACCGACATCATCCTGCTCACGGTCATCATCTATGCGGTTATTGGCGTGGCGGCAGATGCAGTGGCCCGGGCCCTGGAGCGCCGTTTCCTGGCGTGGCACCCCAATTACGCGCGCTGAGGCAACACGATCATGAATGCACCTGTCGAAAACTTTCTGCGCGGTGAACTGGCCGTCGAGGTGGCCGTGGACGTGTCCGGTTTACGCCGCGCCTATGGCGAACGCACTGTCATCGAGAACGCGAACCTGCGCATCCACCGGGGCGAATTCGTGGCACTGCTTGGCGAGAGCGGCTGTGGGAAGACCACTTTGCTCAGAGCCCTGGCAGGCCTGGACACGCCGGATGCAGGCCAGATCCAGACACGCGGCGAAGCAGCCGTGGTCTTTCAGGAACACCGCCTGCTGCCCTGGGCCACGGTGATCGAGAACGTCACGCTGGGCCTGGGCGAGAACGCACAGGCGCGCGCCCTGGCGGCCTTGGCCGAGGTCGGACTGGCGGGCCGCGAGACCGACTGGCCTCGCAACCTCTCGGGCGGGCAGGCGCAGCGTGTGGCGCTGGCGCGTGCCCTCGTGCGTGAGCCCGGCCTGCTGCTGCTGGACGAGCCCTTCGCTGCGCTGGACGCACTCACCCGCATCAAGATGCATGCATTGGTGAAGGAACTGGTGGCGCTGCACCGCCCCGGCGTGCTGATCGTCACGCACGACGTGGACGAAGCGATCACGATCGCCGACCGTGTGCTCGTGATGCGCAACGGCCACATCGCCGCTGAATACCGCACCCGCCTCGAACCCGACTTCGCCGCGTTTCGCCACCGCCTGCTCTCCGAACTGGGCGTGGCAGACGACCACATCCACCGCCGCACTGCAGGGGCCTGAACCTGCGCCGGGCTGGCGCATGCCAGGGTGCACTGGGTGCGTCCGGAGCTCGCACGCCGCGCTGCCTGCCGATACACGTGAGCCGCACAGCTTTTCCTTGGTGGGCCTTCGGCCTTGTGCTTCCTTTTTCCTTGTTTCCTTTCACACCACTTCCTCTGGAGAACTACCAATGAGCGACCTCTGGCATCCCGACTCCCACCGCCGCGATCTGCTGAAACTTGGCGGCGCACTGGCAACCGGCCTCGTCCTTCCAGCCGCCTCTCACGCCGCTGGCAAGGGCACCCGCAATACCGATGTGGTGCGCCTGACTTACGGCCGTGGCGGCCTGCCACTGGTGTCGCGCGAACTGGGCGTGCTGGAGAAAACGCTCAAGGACAAGCAGGGCATCAAGGTCGAATGGGTGGGCCCCTTTCCCAACCATGCCCCCACGCTGCAAGCCGTGGTCGGCGGCAGTGCGGACTTCGGTTTCTGGGGTTCCACCACGCCCGCGCTGGCGGCCATCCTGGCAGGCTCGCCCCTGGTGTTCACTTCATTCAACGTGTATTCGCCCCGCTCGACAGCGGTCATCGTCAAGAAGGACAGCGGCATCCATACCGTGAAGGACCTGGTCGGCAAGCGCGTGGCCGTCAACAAGGCGGGGCTGGGCGAGTTTCTGGTGGTGGCCGCACTGGAAAAGCACAAGGTGCCGCGCGACAAGGTCCAGTTCGTCTACCTGAACCCGCCCGACGCCGGCCCCGCGTTCGCCCAGGGCAAGGTGGATGCGTGGTCGATGTGGTCGCCGGGGGTGGACATCTCGCTGGTCCAGAACGATGCCAAGGTGATCTTCTTCGAGGGTACCGACCTGGATTTCCTCATCGACTACAGCTCCCTCGTCACCTCGCGCGACTTCGCCACCAAAAACTCGGCCGTGGTACGCGCCGTGCTGGACGCCTTTTATGTGGACGGCAAGTGGATCACCGACCATGTCGAGGAATCGGAGAAGCTCGCGCAGCGCGAGGGTGGGTATGACGACAAGGTGCGCGAGCGCCTCGCAGGCTTTCAGCGCAAAAACCAGTTCTATGAGCCGGACGACGCCAAGTTCATGGCGGAGTTCCAGCGCGCGGCCGACTGGCTGGCAGACCGCAAGATCATCAAGAGCCGGGTCAAGGTGGCAGACATCAGCGTGAAGGTGTGATGCAGCGCGACATGCACCACAGACTCCCCATGCGCGGCAACGCCCCATCAAACACCATCACAACGCCTGTCAGCCATGCCTGTGGTCCGGTCACCCGTGCGCTCGGGCTGGAGGCGCTGTTCCAGCAGATTGCCGAAGAGGCGCCCCGCCGCGATGTCGAGCGTGACCACCCACACGACCGCATCGTGTCGCTCAAGCAGGCCGGCTTCGGGCGACTGCGCCTGTCCACACAACTGGGCGGCGCAGGGCTCGCGCTGACGGAGCTTTTTGCCGTGGTGCAAGATCTTGCCCTGGCCGACCCGAATGTGGCCCATGCCTTTCGCAACCACTTCTTCGCCGTCGAAGAGGCTCTGCGTGCGCCCGACGAGCCGCTGCATGCGCGCCTGCTGCACGAAGCCGCCCAGGGCCGCACCTTTGGCCTGGGCTTTGGCGTGGCACCCGTGCAGCGCGCGGGCGAGGTCGGCGAGGTGAATGGCATGCTGAACTGGGTTGAAGACCAAGGCGCCTACTTCGGCTCGGGCACCAAGGGCTACTCCACCGGCAATCTGTATGCCGATTGGCTGCTGGGCCCTGCACACGAACACCGCAAAGGCAGGAAAGGAAGTGAAGCCACGGAAGATGCGTTGGTGCGCTATCTGGTTTCCACCCAAGCACCGGGCGTCGACCTCACGGACGACTGGAGCGGCTTCGGCCAGAAGCTCACCGGCTCTGGCACCACGCGCTTTGAGCAGGCGCGCATCGAAGCTGGCGATGTGTACCCCAACCCTGCCGCACCCGAGCACAACGGCACCTGGCTCTTTACCTTTCATCAGATCTACCTGACCACCGTGATCGCCGGCATCTGCCGGCGCGTGCAGGCCGACGCGGTAGACCTATTGCGGCGCCGAAGCCGCAACTACTACCATGGCCAAGCGGTAGAACCCCGCCACGAACCCGTGCTGCAGGCCCATCTTGGACGGCTGAGCGCACAAGCCGCTGCCACCGAGGCGCTGGTGCGGCGGGCGGCCCAGGCGCTGGAAAAAGCCTTCGACGCCTACGGCACGCCCGAGGCCTCGGGCCTGACGCAGGAGGCCACCTTCCAAGCCATCGAGGCCAAGATCATCGCCGACAGCCTGGCGCCACAAATCGCTGGCAGCCTGCTGGACCTGGGCTCGGGATCCGTCGTGACGGTGGAGGGTGCGCTGGACAGGCACTGGCGCAACATCAAGGTCATCGCCGCGCACAACCCCCGGCTGTACAAGGAACGCCTGCTGGGCGACCACCTGCTCAACGGCACGCTGCCGCCCACCGGGGCATATTTTTAAGGCAACGGCATTGGCCGCAGCTGGCCGTCCTCCGCATCTGCGAGACTCCGGGCCTATGCCTTCCCCACCCGCAGCAAACCCGCCGCCGTCCCCCACAGACGCGCCTGCACACGTCCGATTTTCGGAAGCCCTGCGCTTTTGGCTGAAGCTCGGCTTCATCAGTTTTGGCGGGCCTGCCGGGCAGATCGCGATCATGCATGCCGAGCTGGTGGAGCGCCGCCGCTGGATCAGCGAAAAGCGCTTTCTGCATGCGCTCAACTACTGCATGCTGCTGCCCGGCCCCGAGGCGCAGCAGCTGGCGACTTACATCGGCTGGCTCATGCACCGCACCTGGGGCGGCATCGTGGCCGGCGCCTTCTTCGTGCTGCCGTCGCTGTTCATTCTGATCGCGCTGTCGTGGGTGTATCTGCGGTTTGGCGACGTGCCGGTGGTGGCCGGCATCTTCTACGGCATCAAGCCGGCCGTGACAGCGCTGGTGCTGCACGCAGCCCACCGCATCGGCACGCGGGCGCTGCGAAACCGCTGGATGTGGGGCATCGCCGCCGCCTCTTTCGTGGCCATCTTTGCGCTCGACACGCCCTTTCCGGCCATCGTGCTGGCGGCCGGGCTCATCGGCCACTTTGGCGCCAGGCGCTGGCCCGCCGTGTTTGCACTGGGCGGCGGCCATGCCAAAGCCCAGGCGGGCTATGGCCCGGCGCTGATCGACGACAACACCCCCACCCCGACCCACGCGCGCTTTTCACGCAGTCACCTGGCCAAGGTGCTCTCAGCAGGCCTTGCGCTGTGGCTGGCTGCCATGGCTGGGCTGGTGGCCACGCAAGGCTGGCAGGGCACGCTGACGCAGATGGGCTGGTTCTTCACCAAGGCTGCGCTGCTCACCTTTGGCGGTGCCTACGCCGTCCTGCCCTATGTGTACCAGGGCGCGGTGGAGCACTACCACTGGCTCAGCGGCCCGCAGATGATCGATGGCCTGGCGCTGGGCGAAACCACACCGGGTCCGCTCATCATGGTGGTGGCTTTCGTGGGCTTCGTGGGGGGCTGGCTGCAGCAGGTCTGGGGCCCCGACGCGCTGTTCGCGGGGGCTGCGACGGCGGCCACGGTGGTGACCTTCGTCACCTTCCTGCCCTCGTTCATCTTCATCCTGGCCGGCGGGCCGCTGGTGGAGGCCACCCACGGCA
>JBCNOJ010000086.1:0-13002 GCA_039593925.1 Acidovorax sp. | reverse complement strand
CTGCGCGGCTTTGAACGAAGGCGTTGCGCGCGCCGCCGGGCTCCCTCGACAGCAGCAGACGTTGCAGCTCATCCTCCAGTTGCAGCAACTCGGCCTCGGCGCTGGTGATTTCTTCCTGCGCCATCTCGGCCATGTCGGGGTCCGCCAGCATCTCGCACGCACCGGCCAGGTCGGACTCGCGCTGCTGGTAGCGGGCGTAGCGGCCGGCGATCTGCGTGACCTCAGCGTGTTCGACCGAGATGCGACGGTACTGCGCCATGTCGCTCATGATGTCTTCGCGCGAGAGCAGGAAGTCGAGTTCGCCAAGGCGTTGTGCGTAGCGCTCCAGCTGGCTTCGGAGAAAAGTTTTCATGGTGTGCGGACAATGGGTTTGCTACTAATTTAGTAGCTATTAGCGCTTGATGGGTAAGCGCTGAAGGCCGATTTGACTATCAATCGGGGCGGGCGGCGGTGCGGCGAGCGCCGCTACAACCCGTTGGTCGGCGTCTTGCTTTGCGAGCGCAGGAACAGGCGTGAGACGGTCTGGGCCGTCTGGGCGCGCATCTCGGCGTCGCCCGCGCGCAACTCGGCCAGGGTGCCGTGCAGCATCTTCTGCGTGAGTCCTCGCGAGAGGGCTTCGAGCACGGCGTCCACGTCCTCGCCCTTGGCCAGCAGCTTCTTGGCGCGGGCGATTTCCAGCGCGCGCCATTCGTCGGTCTGGGCGTTGAGCTGCTGGATCAGCGGCACCACGCCGCCTTCGGCAGCGGCGGGGCTGCGCAGCTCCATCCAGTGCATGAAGCTTTGCACGCCCGCATCGATGATGGCTTCGGCCTGCGCCACGGCGGCCTGGCGGTTGGCCTGCGCGGTCTGCACCACGGTGGCCAGGTCGTCCACGGTGTACAGGTACACGTCGCCCAGCGCCTTCACCTCGGGCTCGATGTCACGCGGCACGGCCAAGTCGACCATGAAGATGGGGCGGTGGCGGCGCTTCTTGAGCGCGCGCTCCACGGCGCCCAGGCCGATGATCGGCAGGCTGCTGGCGGTGCAGCTGATGACGGCGTCGAACTCGTGCAGGCGCTCGGGCAGATCGGCCAGGCGCATCACTTCGCCGCCAAAGCGGGTGGCCAGCTTTTCGCCACGCTCCAGCGTGCGGTTGGCAATGGCGATGGCCTTGGGGTTCTTGGCGGCGAAGTGCGTGGCGCACAGCTCGATCATCTCGCCCGCGCCCACGAACAGCACCTTGATGTCGGTGAGGTCTTCAAACAGCTGGCTGGCCAAGCGCACGGCGGCTGCCGCCATGCTGATGCTGTGCGCGCCGATCTCGGTGCTGGTGCGCACTTCCTTGGCCACGGCAAAGCTGCGCTGGAACAACTGGTTGAGGGTGGTGCCCAGGGCGCCAGCCGTTTCGGCAGCGCGCACGGCATCCTTCATCTGGCCCAGGATCTGGGCCTCGCCCAGCACCATCGAGTCAAGCCCGCTGGCCACGCGGAAGGCGTGGCGCGCGACGAGGCTGTCTTCCAGGGTGTACGAGTGCGAGCGCAGCAGCGCGGGGCTCACGCCGCCGCTTTGCGCCAGCCAGCCGAGCGTGTGGTCCATGGCGGGCTGGTCGCCAGCGCAGTAGATTTCGGTGCGGTTGCAGGTGGAGATGATGGCCGTTTCCACCCCGGGGTGGCGGCTGGCAGCACCGGCAGAATTGCCCAGCGACTGGCGCAAACCGTGCAACGTGGGCGCGATCTGGTCGAGCGCAAAGGCAAACCGGCCACGCAGATCGAGCGGCGCGGTGGTGTGGTTGATGCCGAGGGCCCAGACTGCCATAGCCTGCGATTATAAAATTGTTGGATTGTGTGAGCAGCGGTGCTTGCCAAAGCCTTGATTTGGGTCAATTGCATGGGTCCGCTCGACATCCTCAACCACCTGCTGAATTTTGTGGCACCAGCCGCCGCCACGGCGCTTGTGCTGGTGCTGGCGGGCCGGCTCGTCGGGTCTCGCACGCCGGTGGCGTTGGCATGGTGGGCCCGCTGGACCATTCTTTTTGCCGTGGGCGTGGCAACGCTGGCGGCCGGCTTGGTGGTGTGGGGGCGCGACGGAAAAATGGCCTCTTACGGCATGCTCGTGCTGGCCTGCGCAACGTGCCAATGGGTGCTGGTGCGCGGGTGGAAGGCGTGATGCCGGTGTTTACACCGGGCACCTGACGCGCTTTTCGGCACTGCGACAACCGGGCCAGGCGGGACCTGTTGCGCCTCTTTTGTCTGTTCTGCCACGGTGGTGTTCGGGTTTCCGATGAGGGGCCAGTGCCTGCGCGGCGTGGGGCGTCTGATAGCCTTGCCTGAAGGCCTTCACCCATCCATCGTGCAAAGCCTTTATGCATAACCCCATTACCGCGAGGAGACGCGACCCATGACCCCCCTTAAAAATCCGCTGCGCGCAGGGTTTGCCCTGCTGGCGAGCCTGTGCCTGTCGTTCATGGCCTCGGCGCAGACGGCGGCCACGTTTCCTTCCAAGCCCGTGCGCATCGTGATTGGCTTTCCGGCCGGGGGGCCGCTCGATCAGCATGCCCGCCTGCTGTCTGACAAGCTGCAGGCCGTGCTGGGCCAGCCGGTGGTGATGGACTACAAGGCCGGCGCAGGCGGTACCGTGGGCGCGCAGGATGTGATGAAGGCCCCGCCCGACGGCCACACTCTGATGTTGGCCAACACCGGCGTGATGGTGATCAACCCCGCGCTGTACAGCCGCCTGCCGTATGCCACGCTCAAGGACTTCACGCCGATTGCCCGCACCGCCATGCAGCCGCTGGCGCTGCTGGTGAACCCCAGCGTGCCCGCAAAGAACCTGCAGGAGTTCATGGCGTATGCCAAGTCGCGGCCGGGCCAAGTCAACTTTGGCTCGGCGGGCAACGGCGGCATCAGCCACCTGGTGCCCGAAATGTTCAAGACCGCCACAGGCTTGTTCATGGTGCACATCCCGTACCGCGGCAGCGCGCCTGCGTTCACCGACCTCATGGGCGGGCAGGTGCAGTTCATGGCCGAGAGCATCCCGCAGGCGGCCGCGTACCACAAGCAAGGCAAGGTGCGCGCGCTGGCCGTGACCAGCAGGGAGCGCAACCCCGCGCTCCCTGAGGTGCCCACGGTGATCGAGAGCGGCATCAAAGGCTTCGAGGTGGTGGGCTTTTACGGCTTTCTGGCACCGGCCGGCACGCCCAAGGATGTAGTGGCCAAGCTCAGCGATGCGTTCGGCCAGGTCATGCAGTCTGCCGATGTAAAGAGCCGCATGGTCAGCCAGGGCGCCGACCCTGCCTTTCTGGGATCGGACGATTTCGCGAAATTCCTGGCCGCGGAGACGCCGCGCTGGGCCGATGCCGTGCAGAAGTCGGGTGCCAAGCTGGACTGAGATTTGGATTGAAAATTTTGGTCTTTTTGACCTCTAGCGCTTGATGGTTAAGCGCTCGCAGCTATAAATTACGTAGCATTCGCGCTGCCAGCCGCGCCCTGCGGCTGCGGCACGGTCACCGACGGCAGCGGCGAGGCCGCGTCGGCTGCCTGTGTAGGCGAGAAAGGCGCCACGCTGGTTGACGCCGGTGGCGACAGGGCGAGCCCCGCGCGGCGCAATGATTCCAGGATGGTGAAGAGAAGGTCGCTTTTGACGCCGCCCGCGTTGCGCGGGTTGCTCACGTAGCCGATCGCCAGGAAGGTGAGTGTGCCGCTCACGATGTCTTCAAGCTGCACCACGGGCGCAGGGGTGTCCAGAATGCTCTCGTGCTCAGTGAACGCGGCCAGGATCAAATCGCGCATGCGCCGCGCGTCCACGTCCAGCGGGGCGGGCAAGCGCAGCAGCACGCGGCCGGGGGCGCCGGTCAGCGTCATGTTGCGAACGGTCTTGGTGATGAATTCGGAGTTGGGCACGATGACGGTGGAGCGGTCGCCCAGCTGAATCTCAGTGGCGCGCACGTTCACGCGGCGCACGTCGCCTTCGGTGGTACCCAGCACCACCCAATCGCCCACCTTGACGGGCCGCTCGGCCAGCAAAATCAGGCCCGAGATGAAGTTCTGCACGATGGCCTGCAGCCCAAAGCCGATACCCACCGACAACGCGCTGGCCACCCACGCAATGCGCTCCACGCTGATGCCCAGGCCCGCCAGCGCCACTGCCACCACCAGCACGCCGCCCACATAGCCCAGCAGCGTGACGATGGAGCTGCGCATGCCTGGCTCCAGCGACGTGTTGGGAAAATACCGCTCGCTCAGCCACCGCTTGAGCACGCGGATCATCACGAGCCCCGCCACCAGCACGGCCAGCGCGGTCAACAGCGCCTGTGGCGCCAGTGTGATGTCGCCCACCTTGAGGCTGTGGTCCACTGTGCTGCCCCGGCGGAAGACTTCATCCGGCCCGGTGCCGAACGGCGCCATCAGCGCAATCACCATGTAGAAGAACAGCGCCACGCGCAGCAGGCCCGACACCAGCACCGAGGCCTGGTCCAGCAGCTTTGCATCAAGCCCCAGGCCTTTGTGCAGGCGCTCGCCAAAGCCCCCCTTGGACGACAGCACGGCGTCGCACAGGTCGTCCACCAGTTGGAACAGCAGGTAGGTGGTGGCAAACACCACGCCCGTCCAGAGCATCTGTCGCGTGAGGGTGCCTGCCAGCGCCACGTAGCCGAGCACCACCATGAGCACCGTCGCCACGATCGCCACCCCCGCTGCCGCCACCAGCAGACCCACCCAGATCGGCCGGGGTGGGGGTGCATCGGCCGATGCGGGCGCGGTGGCGCTGTCGCCGGCAGGCCCGGTTTCGGCAGCCGCTGCGTCGGCCGCAGCCGGATGGCCGGGGCGCAAATGGCGCAGTGCCAGCGCCACGATGGCCGACAGCAGCAGCGCGCTGGCGGCATGCACCGTCACCTCAGCGGCCAGGCTGGCGCCGACCAGGCTGTTGATCTCGGTGATGACGCCGCTGACCGAGGCCACGATGGCCACCGCCCACGGGTAAGGGCTCAGCTGCCGCGCCAGCTCGTCGGAGATGCCCGGCAGCCGCCAGGAACTGCGTTTGCGCGCCAGCAGTGCGTGCCCGAGGCCCACGATGAATGCGGCGAAAACGGCCTGCCGCACCGTGGCATCGGCCAGGGTTTTCAAGCGCTCGCTCAGGTTGCCATCTACCTCCAGGCCCGTCCACGCCAACTGCGCAGCCAAGCCGATGATGAGCACATCGACCACCACCGAGGCCGACGCAAACAGCGACCGGCGAAGGCGCCCCGCAGGCAGGCGCGCGGGCGCCATGCGCACCAGCAACCGCTCTGCGAGCCAGGTGCCCGCCACGGCCAGCAGCACTGCGCCGACCAGGCTGAGCCAGAACACGGTGCGATGTGGCGCCGCAGTGGCCACGGCCACCGCTTGGCGCAGTTCATCGCCCAGCGATTGCAACTGGGCCACATCGCGGGGCGCTGCGTTGCGCAGTGCACGCCAGAAGGTGCTGCCCAGGGGCGAATCGATGCGTGTGGTCAGCTCGGCCTGGAACTGGTCGCGCCGCTGGCGGATGAGCTCGGTGCCGCGCTGCTCGGCATCCACGCTGATCAGGCGCGCAAGTTTGAGTTCGCTGTCGACCACCGCACGTTTTTTGCCCAGGCTGGCGCGCTGCTCAGCCACATCCGGGGCGTCGGGCGTAGCGCCTTTTTCCGGTGTGGGTCCCAGGCCCGCCAGGCGGGAGTCGATGTCGGCAAGCTCTTCGGTGCGGCGGCTGGCCAGCTGTTCGGCCGCCTTGCCGATGGCATTGACTTCGGTCAGCAGCTTGCGGCCATCGTCGTCTTCGCCCAGTTTTGGCGGGATGGCATCGAGCTGGCGGCGCAGTTCGTCCACCGTGGGCAGCGGCGGCGCCTCGGCTGTCGAGGGCTTGCTGGCGCTGGCAGCGGCTGTGGGGGCTGCTTTGGACGGCTGTTGCGTGGCGTTTTGCGCCTGTGCGTTCGCTGCAGTGCCTGCGGTGCCCAGCAAGCAAGCGATGGCAAGGAGCCAGGGCGCCCAGCGGCCCGCGACGTGCGGCATTGCCGATCGCAACCGTGCAGAAGGCCACACGCCGGCAAACGGCGCTGCCGCCGCCATTGCCATAGAAGCTAACGCAACGGCAACAGGAACAGCAACAGCAGCGACTGCTGCTGCAAGCGCAGCGCAGGCGGCGAGGGCCAAGGGGGCAAGGATGCGGAGCAGGGCGCTGAAGGCGCGGCGCATTGGGATCAACGGCATTCGCCGATTGTCTGCCTGCATTGGCGCAGCCGGGTTAACAAACTGTAGGCATCGGCCGGAACCGGCCGTGGGTGTGTGGCGCGATCAGGCTGCGCAGGACAGCGGGACAGCGGGACAGCGGGGCAATGGGGGACTGGCACCCCGCTCCGTTCTCAGGCTGCGGGGCTGAACAGCTCCACGCGGTCGGTGATGATGCCGTCCGTGCCCAGGGCGATGAGGTGCTGTGCAGCCCAGTCGTCGTTGACGGTGTAGCTCAGTGTGCGCAGTCCCAGTGACTTGGCTTTTGCCACCAGGGTTGCGTCCCACAACGCGTAGTTGCAGACAATGGCCACGCAACCCAGCCGCTGCGCCACGTCGGCCCAGCCGTCCCACAGCGTGTCCAGCAGCAACGCGCGCGGGAGGTGTGGCGCGGTGGCCTGCGCGCCCGCCAGCGATTCGGGCTGGAACGAGGACAGCAGCGGCGGTATGGCCTGGTCTTGCCACAGGCGGGCGGCGTGTTCGCCCACCACCCGGCCGGTTCGCTCTTCCACGCCCGGCGTGGGTTTGATCTCGATGTTCAGCAGAAAGCCATTGGCAACGCAGTAACGCGCCAGGCTCTGCAGCGTGGGCAGGGGTTCGCCTGCGTGGCTACGGGAATGCCAGCTGCCTGCATCCAGTTGTGCGAGTTCGGCATAGGGCAGGTCGCCGCCGGTACCGCGCCCGTTGGTGGTGCGCTCCAGCGTGGCGTCGTGCATCAGAAACGGAACACCGTCGGCGCTGAGCTTGGCGTCGCACTCGAACATGCGGTAGCCGTGCTGCGCGCCCAGCCGAAACGCGGCCAGGGTGTTTTCAGGGGCCAGCTTGCCGGCGCCGCGGTGCGCAATCCAGCGGGGGTAGGGCCAGGGGGCGATCATGGTGGTGTCTTCCTAGGTGCGGTTGCGCTGCACGGGCACTTTGAATCTGTCGCAAACAGGGCCAGTGCCACCGCGGAACTGGCTTTGCCAGGCCACGGTTGGCTTCCCTTTGCCGCAATCTTTCGGCGCTCTTCGGGTGAAGCCGAAAGACAGCGATGAGGCGCGGAGCGCCTCAAGGGGATGTCACATCCTCTTGCCGGTGGTCGCGTCAAACGCGTGCAGGCGGTCGGCACGGGGTTGTACATGGATCACGGTGTCGGGGGCTGGGGCGTGTGTGCCTTCTTCCACGCGCACGATGATCTGTTCGCCGTTGATGCGGCCGTAGATCAGGCGTTCAGCACCCAGCAGTTCCACGGTTTCCACTGTAACGGCCCAGCCTTCGCTGCGCACGTCCAGATGCTCCGGGCGAATGCCCAAGATGGTGCCGGGTGCAGCGCTGGGGGCGTTCTTGAGCAGGTTCATGGGCGGCGAGCCGATGAAGCTGGCCACGAACGTGGAGGCAGGCGTGTGATAGACCTCTTCGGGCGTGCCGAACTGTTCCATGTTGCCGGCGTTCATCACGATCATGCGCTCGGCCAGGGTCATGGCCTCGACCTGGTCGTGCGTGACGAACAGGCTGGTGATGCCCAGTTCGCGGTGCAGCTTCTGGATTTCGAGGCGGGTTTGGGCGCGCAGCTTGGCGTCGAGGTTGGACAGCGGCTCGTCGAACAAAAACACCTGGGGCTGGCGCACGATGGCGCGGCCCATGGCCACGCGCTGGCGCTGGCCGCCGGACAGCTCGCGCGGCTTGCGCTCCAGCAGGTGCGACAGTTCGAGGATCTTGGCGGCCTTGTCCACGCGGCGCTGGATCTCTTCTTTGGGCACCTTGGCGATCTTCAGGCCATAGGCCATGTTTTCGTAGTTCGTCATGTGCGGGTACAGCGCGTAGTTCTGGAACACCATCGCGATGTCGCGCTGGGCCGGTTCCAGGTTGTTGACCTTGCGGTCGCCGATGAAGAGCTCGCCGCCGGAGATTTCCTCCAGCCCCGCGACCATGCGCAGCAGGGTGGATTTGCCGCAGCCCGAGGGGCCCACGATCACGATGAACTCACCGTCCTTGACCTCGGCATTCACGCCGTGGATGACCTGATTGGCCTTGGGGCCCGTGCCGTAGCGCTTGATGATGTTGCGAAGGGATATGGATGCCATGATGCAATGAATTTGATAGCTAGCAGCGCTTGTGTATCAAGCGCTGGAAGGGTTTTTGACTTATTTTTCGGTATCTACCAGGCCCTTGACGAACCAGCGCTGCATCAGCACCACCACCAGGGCGGGGGGCAGCATGGCCAGCAGGGCGGTGGCCATCACGATGTTCCACTCGTTGCCGGAGTCACCACCGGCCAGCATGCGCTTGATGCCGATCACCACGGGGTACATGTCCTCGGACGTGGTCACCAGCAGCGGCCACAGGTACTGGTTCCAGCCGTAGATGAACTGGATCACGAACAACGCGGCGATCGAGGTGCGCGACAGCGGCACCAGGATGTCCTTGAAGAAGCGCATGGGGCCCGCGCCATCCACACGTGCGGCCTCCACCAGCTCATCCGGCACCGTCAGGAAAAACTGGCGGAACAGGAATGTGGCCGTGGCCGATGCGATCAGGGGCACCGTGAGGCCCGCATAGGTGTTGAGCATGTTCAGGTCAGACACCACCTGATACGTGGGGCCGATGCGCACTTCCACAGGCAGCATCAGCGTAATGAAGATGAGCCAGAAGCAGATGCCCTTGAACGGAAAGCGGAAGTACACGATGGCGAACGCCGACAGCAGCGAGATCGCGATCTTGCCCACGGTGATGACGATGGCGGTGATGAAGCTCACCCACATCATGCGGGCCACGGGCGCGGTGGAGCCTGCGCCGGAACCGCCGCCAAACAGGGCATCGTGGTAGGTCTGCCAGAAGTTGCTGCCGGGCACCATGGGCATGGGCACCTGCACGATGTCTTGCGCCGTGTGGGTGGAGGCCACGAACGCCAGATACAGCGGGAAGCCGACGATGATCACGCCCAGCACCATGATCAGGTGCGAGAACGCCGTGAGATAAGGACTACGTTCAACCATTGGAATCTTTCAGGATCGAAGCTTGGCCCACTGCGCCCGCAAAAGACATGGCGCAAGCGAGGGCTGCCGAGCAAGGGCCGCCCCGCAGTGAGGGCGGCGTCCCCCTTGAGGGGGAAGGCGCGAAGCGACTCAGGGGGTGCTTCATATCAATACTGCACTTTCTTTTCGACGTAGCGGAACTGGATCACCGTCAGCGCCACCACGATCACCATCAGCACCACCGACTGCGCGGCCGAGCCACCCATGTCCATGGCCTTGAAACCGTCGTGGTACACCTTGTAGACCAGGATGGCGGTGTCGCGCCCTGGGCCGCCTTGCGTGGTGGCGTCCACGATGGCAAAGGTGTCAAAGAACGCGTACACCACATTGATCACGAGCAGGAAGAACGTGGTGGGTGACAGCAGCGGGAACTGAATGCTCCAGAACCGGCGCCATGGGCCGGCCCCGTCGATGGAGGCGGCCTCGATCAACGACTTGGGAATGGATTGCAACCCGGCCAGAAAGAACAGGAAGTTGTAGGAGATCTGCTTCCACACAGCGGCAATCACGATCAGCGTCATTGCGTGGTTGGAGTTGAGCATGTGGTTCCAGTCAAACCCTGACTGGCGCAGCAGGTAGGTCACCACACCGAGCGACGGGGAGAACATGAACATCCACAACACGCCGGCCACGGCAGGTGCCACGGCGTAGGGCAGCAGCAGTGCGGTTTTGTACGCCAGTGCGCCTTTGATGATGCGGTCGGCAAAGATGGCCAGCATCAGCGACAGGCTGATACCGATCACCGCCACCAGAATGGAGAAGAAGGCCGTCGTCTTGAAGGAGGCGAGGTAGCCCGGGTCTTCAAACAAGTGCCTGAAGTTGTCCAGCCCCACCCATTCCTTGGAGAAGCCGAAAGTGTCTTGCTGCTGGAACGATTGCACCAGCGCCTGCCCTGCAGGCCAGAAAAAGAAGACGCTGATGATGACCAACTGTGGCGCCAGAAGCACCCACGGTAGCCAAGCAGAGCGAAAAAGAACGCGTTTTTCCATGTGGAAACTCTCAAAAAGAAACCCCGCCGCCCCGTGAACCACAGTGGTTGACGGGGCGGCGGGCTTTCGATGCCATCCGCAGGGTTGCGGCATGGCACGAACAGATTTCAGCAGTGCTTACTTGTTGGCGCGGGCGAAGCGGGCCAGTTGCTCGTTGCCGCGGGTCACTGCAGTGTCCAGCGCTTCCTTGGGCGACTTCTTGCCCGACCAGATTTGTTCGGTTTCCTCGTCGATGATGGTGCGGATCTGCACGAAGTTACCGAGGCGGATGCCGCGCGACTTGTCGGTGGCCTTGCGGATCATCTGCGTCACGGCCACGTCGGTGCCGGGGTTCTTTTCATAGAAGCCCGATGCCTCGGTCAGCTTGTAGGCGCCCATGGTCACAGGCAGGTAGCCCGTGCGCTGGTGGCTGGCGGCTTGCACGCGCGAGTCGTTCAGGAAGTTCAGGAAGTCGGCCACACCCTTGTACTCGTCGGCCTTCTTGCCAGCCATCACCCACAGGCTGGCGCCGCCGATGGCGGTGTTCTGGGGCGCGCCCTGCACGTCAGAGTAGTAGGGCAGGGTGGAAATGCCGTAGGCGAACTTGGCTTCCTTGGACACGCGGGCATACAGGCCCGACGAACCAGTGATCATCGCGCACTCGCCAGAGGGGAACGATGCATCTGGGATGTTGCCGCGGCCCTTGTAGACGAAGCTGCCTTCCTTGGAAGCCTTGGCCAGGTTTTCGAAGTGGCGCACGTGCAGGGGGGTGTTGATCTGCAATTGGGCGTCGTTGCCGTCAAAACCGTTGTTCTTGGAGGCGAACAGCGTGTTGTGCCACAGCGAGAAGCTCTCCAGCTGCGTCCAGCTGATCCAGCTGGTGGTGAACGGGCAGCTGTGGCCGCTGGCCTTCAGCTTGGACGCGGCGGCGAACACTTCAGGCCAGGTCTTTGGCGGCTTTTCGGCGTCCAGGCCCGCCTTCTTGAAGGCGTCCTTGTTGTAATAGAAGATGGTCGTGGAGCTGTTGAGCGGGTAGCTCAGCATCTGGCCATTGGGTGCGGTGTAGTAACCGGCCACGGCCGACACGTAGTCGGATGGGGTGAACTTGAAACCTGCATCGTTCAGCACCTTGGCCGCTGGCACGATGGCGCCCTTGCTGGACATCATGGTGGCAGTGCCCACTTCGAACACTTGCAGGATGTGCGGGGCGTTGCCGGCGCGGAATGCGGCAATGGCGCCGGTCATCGATTCGTCATAAGTGCCCTTGTAGGTGGGCACCACTTTGTATTTGGTCTGGCTGGCGTTGTATTGCTTGGCCAGGTCGTTGACCCACTCGCCGAGCGCAGCGCTCATCGAATGCCACCACTGAATCTCAACTTGTTGTGCCTGGGCAGGCGCTGTGAGCGACAGGGCGATGGCGGCCGAAAGCGCCAGATGCTTGATTTGCATGAATGTTCCTCCAAGGATGACGAAATGCACAAAGGCCGGATGCTAAGCCGACCCTGTGACAGTGGCGTGTCGTTGTCGCATGGCACCCCGTGTGTAACAACCGGGGAAACCCCTTGAGGTGCCTGCAAGGGGTGCGATTGTGACTCTTTTGTGACAAGTGCGAGGTGATTTACCGAGCGCTGCAAGGTTTTGTGCGTTGCACGACGCTTGCGGCATAGTGGTGCGAACCGCTTCAACGTGCTGTCCGATTTGTAACAACACTCGTTTTTCCAACTACCTCTCATCGCCATGGTCAACAACTCGCTGGACAAGAACAAGATCAAGTTTCTTTTGCTGGAGGGCATTCATCCTTCTGCCGTGGAAGTGCTGCGCGGGGCTGGCTACACGCAGATTGAAATGGTCTCTGGTGCGCTGCCGGACGAAGAACTCAAGCGCAAGATTGCGGATGTGCACTTTGTGGGCATTCGCTCTCGCACGCAGCTCACCGAAGAGGTGTTTGCCCAGGCCCACAAGCTGGTGGCTGTGGGCTGTTTCTGCATCGGCACCAACCAGGTCGACCTGAATGCCGCGCGCGAACGCGGTATCGCTGTCTTCAACGCCCCGTACTCCAACACCCGCTCGGTGGCCGAACTGGTGCTGGCCGAGGCCATTTTGCTGTTGCGCGGCATCCCGGAGAAAAACGCCGTGGCGCACCGCGGCGGCTGGCTCAAAAGCGCTGAAAACGCGTACGAAATCCGTGGCAAGACGCTCGGCGTGGTGGGCTATGGCTCCATTGGCACGCAGCTGTCGGTGCTGGCCGAGGCGCTGGGCATGCACGTGGCGTTTTTCGACGTGGTGAACAAGCTGCCGCTGGGCAATGCACGCCAGGTACCGCGCTTGCATGATCTGTTGTCGCAGAGCGACATCGTGAGCCTGCACGTGCCCGAGTTACCCTCTACCGAGGGCATGATCGGCGCGGCCGAGATCGCGGCCATGAAACCCGGTGGCATCCTCATCAATGCCGCGCGCGGCACGGTGGTGGACATTGAGGCGCTGGCGGATGCACTCAAGGCCAAGAAGCTGCTGGGCGCGGCCATCGACGTGTTCCCTGTGGAGCCACGCACCAACAAGGACGAATTCACCTCGCCCCTACGCGGGCTGGACAACGTCATCCTGACCCCCCACATCGGCGGCTCCACCATGGAGGCCCAGGCCAACATTGGCCTGGAAGTGGCCGAGAAACTGGTCAAGTACAGCGACAACGGCACCAGCACCTCGTCGGTCAATTTCCCGGAAGTGGCACTGCCAGCCCATCCCGGCAAGCATCGCTTGCTGCACATCCACCGCAACGTGCCGGGTGTGTTGTCAGAGATC
>JBCNOJ010000085.1:0-13112 GCA_039593925.1 Acidovorax sp. | reverse complement strand
GACCGTGAACAGGTGGGCATTCAGGTCAGTCGGCTCGACGCGGTAGTGGAGAGGGGCGGCGGCGGTGCGTGATGAGGTCATGGGCGCATGCGGTGAAAGCCAAAGGGGCGAACTAGGCGCCCGTTCAAGGGTTGTGCCAAGAGAGCACTCCGGTCTCGGTCAGAGGGCTCAGGTTTCGGGGCGTCAATTGGTGGAAGGTGTTTCGCCGCCAGCCTCGGCCAGGCGTTTCTCGACTTCCTGAGCGCCGATGGCGCCGGGCACGCGCGTGCCGTTGGCAAATATCAGCGTCGGCGTGCCGGTGATCTTGTGCTTGCGGCCAAAGGCCAGGTTGCGCTGAAGGGCGCTGGTGTCACAGCTGGCTGCAGCGGGTGCCTTGTCTTTCACCATGTAGTCCTGCCATGCAGCGGTCTTGTCTTTCGCGCACCAGATGTTGCGTGACTTCTCGGCCGAGTCGGGGCTCAGGATGGGGTACAGAAATAGGTACACGGTGACGTTGTCGACGTTCTGAAGATCCCGTTCGAAGCGCTTGCAATAGCCGCAGTTCGGGTCTTCGAAAACGGCCACCTTGCGTTTGCCATCGCCTCGCACGATGGTGAACGCATCCTTAAACGGCAACTCCGAAAAATCCAGCGCAGTCAGCTTGGCAATCCGGTCTTCCGTCAGGTTGCGGCGTGCCTTGGTGTCGATGAGTTCACCCTGAATCACGTAGTTGCCCTTGGCATCGGTGTAAAAAAGGTCTGTGCCGATGCGCACTTCATACAAACCCTTCATGGGCGTGGGCCGCACTTCGTCGATCTTGTCCATCTGCGGAATGCGTTCCGCCAGGGCCTTGCGGATGTCGGATTCCTGGGCGGCGGCGGTCATGCACAGCGTGGCCATCGCAGCGGTGGTCAGCAGGGTGGTAATCAGTTTCATGGTGGTCTCGGTCGGTCAATCTGTTCGGTTCGTCGGCCCAGCGGCCACGCTTTCCTCGTCAATACATGCCCATGGCTTGGCGGGCCACAAAAGCCTTCAGCGGGCCGCTGTGGTCAAAGCCCTTCATGCCCCAGTTCCGCAACATCTGCACAGGCCCTTCCTGGCGTGCAAACAGCTGCGCCAGGCCGTCGGTCGTCAGCCCCATTGTCAGCACGGCGGCTTTGCGCTCGCGCTCGTAGCGCCGCAGCAGCTTCAGGTCCGCCACGCTGCGCCAGTAATCGCGCCGGTGCAGCACGTCTGCCAAAACCGCTACATCCGCCAAGCCCAGGTTCAAACCCTGGCCCGCCAGCGGATGCACGTTGTGCGCTGCGTCGCCAGCCAGCACCCAGCTGCGGCGCGAGGCGCCACTGCCCGGGCCGTGCCCGCACCAGCGGTCCGCCGTCGCAAGCTGCAGCGGCCATGCAACGCGGTCTGCGCACAGTGCGAGCGTGCCCAGCGCGCCGTGGCTGGCGGCCTTGAGCTTTTCGGCAAATGCTTCGGCGTCCAAAGCCATCAGCGGTGCTGCCTGGTCGTGCATGACCGACCACACAACGGCCACGGAGTTCCCGCCGGGGCCATCCAGCGGCAGAAACGCGAGGATGCCCTCGGGCGAAAACCACTGGCGCGCCACCTGTCCGTGTGGAAGCTCGGTGTGGAGGCGGGTGGCAATGGCAGTCTGGCCATAGGGCGTGATCTTGAAATCGACCCCGTATTCCGCCCGCGTGCTGCTGGCGCGGCCCTCACACACCACCGTGAGCGGAGCGGCGACCGGGCCAGTCACCACCTCGATCTGGGGTTGAAAGCGCACGGCTTCGGTCAGGCGTTCCTCCAGCGCAGGAACGTCCACGATCCATGCCAGGGCGTCCACGCCTTGGGTGGCTGCGTCAAATTTCACCGCGCCGTGCTGGTCGCCCCGCACCTCCATCTGCAGCACGGCGGTCGCGTGCTGGGCATCGGGCCAGCTGCGCAGCGACTCCAGCAAGCGGCGCGACGCCATATTGAGTGCATAGGCCCGTACATCGGTGGCGGCAGGGTTCTGTGGCCCGGGGTTTGGCACCAGGGCGACCCTCTGCCGATCCCGTGCCAGAAGCAGCGCCAGCGTTTTGCCCACAATGCCGCTGCCGCGAATACAGATATCAAAGTTTTGGGCCATGCGGGTCATTGTAGGAGGGCTCTTACGGCCCCGTGCGCAGTGCAGAATTGCCGCTTCGTCCCACTTTGTTTGTTGCAGACCCCTTTCTGAGGAGCCATTGGCGTGAGTTTCAACCCCGAATCCGATCTGACCGGCACCATCTCGCGCCTGTTTGTTTACCCCGTCAAATCGTGCGCCGGGATTGAAGTGCAGGAGGCGCTGCTCACCGAAACCGGGTTGGACCTGGACCGGGCCTGGATGGTGGTGGATGGGGAGGGGGCCTTTGTCACCCAGCGCACTTTGCCGCGCATGGCGCTGATCCGGCCCCAGCTCAAGACCCATGAAATGGTGCTGCGGGCGCCCGGCATGCTGGCATTGCACATCGCCATCGACACTGTAGAGGCGCCCGCCACCGTGACGGTGTGGCGGGACACCGTGCCCGCCTGGGACATGGGAGCGGTAGCGGCGCAGTGGTTCACCGATTTTCTCGGCCAGCCGTGCCGCCTGGTGCGCTTTGATCCTGAACACCGGCGGTTGTCCAGCATGGATTGGACGGGCGGCGTGGAGGCACCCAACCAGTTTTCAGATGGTTTTCCTGTGCTGGTGGCCAGCGAGGCATCGATGGATGAACTCAACGCGCGTCTGGCGGAGCAAGGGCATTTGGCTGTTGGGGTAGAGCGGTTCAGACCCAACGTAGTGCTGGCGGGTGTGCAGGCCCATGACGAGGACCGGGTGGATTGTGTGCACATCGACACGGGCACCCCGGATGAAGCACAGTTGCAGCTCGTTAAACCGTGCGCGCGTTGCCCGATTCCGGACATTGACCCCGCCACGGCGCAAACCCATCCTGCGGTGGGCGACACCCTGCGCCAGTACCGGCATGACAAGCGTCTGAAGGGCGCAATCACCTTTGGCATGAACGCCATCGTGCGGCAAGGGGCAGGGCAGGTGCTGCGTGTGGGGCAGCGGGTGGCCGCCGATCTGCGCTTCGAGTGATGCTCCAAACCGTGGGCTCAGGCAGGGCGGTTGGCCGCCCCCTTAAAATCGGCGGTTTGTCTCCGAATTCCAGAAAGCCCTGCCATGAGCCTCCAATGCGGCATCGTGGGCCTGCCCAATGTTGGCAAGTCCACCCTTTTCAACGCGCTGACCAAGGCCGGTATTGCCGCCGAGAACTATCCTTTTTGCACCATCGAGCCCAACACGGGTGTTGTGGAGGTGCCTGATCCCCGGCTGCAAAAGCTTGCTGAGGTGGTCTCGCCCGAGCGCGTAGTGCCTGCCATCGTCGAGTTTGTGGACATCGCCGGCCTGGTGGCCGGTGCCTCCAAGGGCGAAGGCTTGGGCAACCAGTTCCTGGCCCACATCCGCGAGACCGACGCCATCGTGAACGTGGTGCGCTGCTTTGAAGACCCCAATGTGATCCACGTGGCGGGCCGTGTCGACCCGATCGCCGACATCGAGGTCATCCAGACCGAACTGTGCCTGGCCGACCTGGCCACGGTCGAGAAGGCGCTCAACCGCTACAGCAAGGCCGCCAAGTCGGGCAACGACAAGGAAGCCGCCAAAATCGTCTCGCTGCTCACGCCCATCCAGGCGGCTCTGGACGAAGGCAAACCTGCGCGCAGCATCAGTGTCAGCAAGGAAGACGCGCCCCTGCTCAAGCAGTTTTGTCTCATCACCGCCAAGCCCGCCATGTTTGTGGGTAACGTGAGCGAAGACGGCTTTGAGAACAACCCGCTGCTCGACCGCCTCAAGGAATACGCGGCCGCCCAAGGCGCCCCCGTGGTGGCCATCTGCGCCAAGATCGAAGCCGAGATGGCCGAGATGAGCGACGAAGACCGTGACATGTTCCTGCAGGAGATGGGCCTGGAAGAGCCCGGCCTGAACCGCCTGATCCGCGCGGGCTTCAGTCTGCTCGGCCTTCAGACCTATTTCACAGCGGGGGTGAAGGAAGTGCGCGCGTGGACCATCCGCGTGGGCGACACAGCACCGCAGGCGGCGGGCGTGATCCACGGCGACTTCGAGCGTGGATTCATCCGCGCACAAACCATCGCCTTCGATGACTACATTCAATACAAGGGCGAACAAGGCGCCAAGGACGCAGGCAAGATGCGCGCGGAAGGCAAGGAATACGTGGTCAAGGACGGCGATGTGCTGAACTTCTTGTTCAACGTCTGACCGGAGCGCCAGCGCTGTGCCATGTTTTTCATAGGCACTTGCCCTCTCAAGAATCCCTGTTCTGCGTCCTGCGGAGCAGGGTTTTTTTCTTGATCTGCCGCAGACCCTGCAGGTTTGGCAGCGACGGCATTGGCCAAGGGCTGCCAACCTGTGTAACCTACTGGAAAACACGGAGAGTGATCATGTCAGTTCTCCGTAAGATGCGCGGGTTTGCCCGAACCGGTCAAACATTCCTTTGACGCCCGCACGTTCCAGCGGCACGTCCTCCGAACCCAACCAGGCCATCGCCTGCCTCCTTATGCTCTTTGGACGCAAGAATCCGTTTTCGGCCACGGACGCCTTTCCTTTGTCCGATGCCGTGATGGAGTTTGACGACTCGTCGTCCGCCACGGTGCGCCCCGCGCGCCGGGCGCTGGACGGGTTGGGCGAGCGTTCTCAGACTGGCGCCAGCCGTGACTGGCGGGCCGCTGGTGGACTCATTGGTCTGTATGGGCTGGCGCTGGTGGGGTTTTGGGCGCTGGGCATGGTGGAGGCAGAGGTCTTGGGCGTGCTGGTGGGCATGATCGCCGTGGGCAGCGCCGGGTTCTGGGCGTTGGCGCATTCGGGGCTGGTACGCAAGATGCGCCACCGCCACATCAAGCTGGCCATCGTGGCCACGGCGCTCACCGGCATGTTGGGCATTTACTACCTTGCGCCGGTCACGCAGATCCTGCTGACACCGTTCACATTTGTCGCAGTGGCTTATGGCATCTTCATCGTGCCGCGACGCACCTTGCTGGCGTTGGCTGCCGGTGTCGTGGTGGCGTATGCGGTGGTAGTGGGGCTGCACCATGTGCAGTTGCAAAATGCGGCGCTGCTGCGGCTGGAGGTGCTGCACCTGCTGGCGCTGGTGGTTTCGCTGCCAGCGTTCATCGTGCTGCTGGGCAAGGTGCAGTCGTTGTACCGCAGCCTGCACCAGGCCAGCCGCAAGATCAAGAACATCCAGGAAGACGCGCAGCGCGATCCGCTGGTGGGGTGTTTCAACCGGCGCTATGTGTTGGCTGCGCTGGAAGAACAAAAGCAACTGGCCGACGAGAGCGGTATTCCGCTGTGCCTTGCGGTGCTGGACATCGACCATTTCAAGCGCATCAACGACGAACTGGGACACCTGGGTGGGGACGAGGTGCTGCGCAACTTTGCACGCATTGCGCAGCAGGGCGTTCGCGGTGGCGATGTGTTCGGGCGGTATGGCGGTGAGGAGTTCTTGCTGATCTTTCCAGGCACTTCCCTGTTGCCTGCGCTCAACACCTGCGAGCGCATCCGCGCACAGGTGGAGTCGTACGCGTGGAACGGCCTTTTGCGGGGCCGCGTCACGGTGTCGATAGGGGTGACGCAGTATGTGCTGGGCGAGTCGGTGCTGGAGTTTTTCTCGCGCTCTGACACAGCCATGTACATGGCCAAGGAGGGTGGCCGCAACCAGGTGGTGGTGGAAGAGCCCGTTGCCCGGGGCGACTCTTCGCTTGCCGAGGGCAGTGGGTTCGCTCCAATCTGACGAGGCTTGGCCTCTCAGAACATAAACGCGTTCTTAGACCGCCAGATGCCCTGGCATCAGGTGCAGCAGCACGGCGGTCATGATGAGGTAGCGAAAGAACTTGCCCACGGCCATATAGGCCAGGCACGGCCAGAAAGGCAGCTTCAGCCAGCCTGCCACAGCGCACAAGGGGTCTCCCACCACGGGCAGCCATGAAAGCAGGCACGCGCGTGGTCCGAAACGCTCTAGCCAGGCCAGCGCACGCACGTTGGTGGTGTTGCCCCGCGCCTTGTCTACCACCTTGTGTGCCCCCAGGCCCATCCACCAGCTCACGCCGCCGCCCAGTGTGTTGCCGATGGTGGCCACTGCAATGGCAGGCCAGAAAAGTTCGGGATTGAGCTTGATGAGGCCGAACACGGCGGGTTCAGAGCCCAAAGGCAGCAGCGTGGCCGACACAAACGACACGATAAAGACCGTGCTCAGCCCAAATTGCGGCAGGGCCAGCCATTCCAGCAGCTGGTGCATCCAGATTTCCATGCCGAGAAGTGTAGAGGCCGAAATTGGCCGCTTTCTGCGCTGAGGGCGCTGTCCTACACCGGCCGGCGGTATGCGCGCATGGCCCGGGGTGGGGGTGGTTTTGTATCGTCAAACCACATGTTCACAAGCTGACCGCAGGAGGTTTCCATGCACCGCACTAACACCAAGTCCACTTTGCCCGCCCGCTCGTCCGTCACAGCATCCCCGCTGCGCGGTGGCGCGCTGGTCGTGGCGTTGTTGCTGTCGGCGTGCGTGCAAAGCCCTCAGGCTGCCGTGACGAACCACCAGGGCGCGGCGCAGCTTGCCATGGTGTCGCCGCAACGGGCGGCTTGCGCAGAATCCGCCTCCGGGCGCGCAGCGCTGACGGCCATGGAGCGCGATCTGCGCAGTCAGGGCCTGGCACTGTCTGCTGCCTGCCATGCGGCCAGTGGCGGGTGGGTGGTCCAAGTGCGGGTGATTGATGGGATGAAGGCGAGTCAGGTGGTGCGCGGGCCGTTGGCCGACGGGCACGATGTCGACATGGGAACGCCAGCGGGCGTTGAACTGGCGAACGCGCCTCTGGGTGTGCGTGGCTTCTCCCCCGATGTGGAGCACAACCGCCAGTGGCTGCGGGGGGTGATGGCGCGCCACCAATTTGACAACCTGCCGGATGCATGGTGGCACTTCGCGCAGCGTGGCGTTGAGACGCCAGCTGCTGCAAGCACCGATATGGCGGTGCGATAGGCGGCGCTCCTGCGGCGTTGCTGCTGGTGCCGAAGGGTGGGCACAGCCTGGCTGTCGCCCCGAGAGAATTTCATTTGCTGAAATTTTGAGCAGGTACAATCCCGCCTCCTTTTTCAGCATTCGCTGTCGCCCCCTCCCGCACCCCTCCATGCACATCGGCCACATTCCTTTGGCGAACCGGTTGTTCGTCGCCCCGATGGCGGGCGTCACCGACCGGCCGTTCCGCCAGCTGTGCAAAGCTCTGGGCGCGGGCTATGCGGTGAGCGAGATGGTGACCTCGCGCAAGGACTTGTGGAACAGCCTCAAGACCTCGCGCCGGGCCAACCATGAAGGGGAGCCGGGGCCCATCGCCGTGCAGATTGCCGGCACCGATGCGCCGATGATGGCCGAGGCGGCGGTCTACAACGTGGAACGCGGCGCGCAGATCATTGACATCAACATGGGCTGCCCGGCCAAGAAGGTCTGCAACAAATGGGCGGGCTCTGCGCTGATGCAGAACGAAGCCCTGGCAGTGGAGATTGCCGCTGCCGTGGTTGAGGCCTGCGCACCCTACAACGTGCCCGTCACGCTGAAGATGCGCACCGGCTGGTGCCAGGAGCACAAGAACGCTGTGCAGCTTGCGCGCCAGTTCGAAGCCGTGGGCATCCAGATGCTCACGGTGCACGGTCGCACGCGCGAGCAGGGCTACAAGGGCCATGCGGAGTACGACACCATTGCCGCCGTCAAGGCGGCGGTGAAGGTGCCCGTGGTGGCCAACGGCGACATCACCTCGCCCGAGAAGGCGCGCGACGTGCTGGCCGCCACCGGCGCCGACGCGATCATGATTGGCCGCGCCGCCCAGGGCCGCCCGTGGATCTTCCGCGAGATCGGCCACTTTCTGGCCACGGGCGAACACCTGGCACCACCGCTGGTGGCCGAGGTGCGCCGCCTGCTGCTGGTCCACCTGCAAGACCACTACAGCCTGTACGGCGAGCTGACCGGCGTTCGCAGTGCGCGCAAGCACATTGCCTGGTACCTGCGCGCGCTGCCGGGCGGCGAGGCCTTACGGGCACACATCAATACGATCGAAGACTGCACCACACAGTGGCAGGCCGTGGCTGACTACCTGGACGCCCTGGGCCAGCAGATGGACCGGCTGCCTGCCGCCACCGACGTGGATGCCGACACAGAAGAACAAGAGGGATTGGCTGCATGAGCAAGAAACACATCGAGGAATGCGTGCGCGAAAGCCTGCAAGGCTACTTTCGCGACCTGGGCGGCGAGACGCCCGATGGCATGTACGACATGCTGGTGCGTGTGGTCGAAAGGCCGCTGCTCGAAGTCGTGATGCAGCAGGCCGACAACAACCAGTCGCGCGCCGCCGAATGGCTGGGCCTGAACCGCAACACCCTGCGCAAGAAGCTGGTCGAGCACAAGCTGCTCTGACACTGACGGGTTCAACACTATTAAATCTATAGCTGCTAGCGCTTGATGGATAAGCGCTGGAGCCTGTTTTTATTCAAAACTTCCGCACGACCACCATGAACGCACTCCTTTCCGTCTCCGACAAGACCGGCATCGTCGAATTCGCACAAGCCCTGCACGCGCTGGGCATCAAGCTGCTGTCCACCGGCGGCACCGCCAAGCTGCTGGCCGACAAGGGCCTGCCCGTGACCGAAGTGGCTGAGGTCACCCAGTTTCCCGAAATGCTCGACGGCCGCGTGAAGACGCTGCACCCCAAGGTGCACGGCGGCCTGCTGGCGCGCCGCGAGTTGCCCGAACACATGGCCGCGTTGAAGGAACACGGCATCGACACCATCGACCTGCTGGTGGTCAACCTCTACCCCTTTGAAGCCACCGTGGCCAAGGCGGGCTGCACGCTGGCTGACGCGATCGAGAACATCGACATCGGCGGCCCCGCCATGGTGCGCAGCGCGGCCAAGAACTGGAAGGACGTGGGCGTGATCACCTCGGCCGACCAGTACGAGGCCGTGTTGGCCGAACTCAAAGCCCGTGGCAAGCTGAGCGACAAGCTGCGCTTTGCGCTGTCGGTGGCGGCATTCAACCGCATCGCCCAGTACGACGGCGCCATCAGCGACTACCTCTCATCCGTCACGTTCGAGGCAGAAAAGCTTTCGGAAACCTACGTGCCCGCGCGCACCCAGTTCGCCGGCCAGAGCAACGGCATCTTCACCAAGGTGCAGGACCTGCGTTACGGCGAAAACAGCCATCAGCAGGCCGCGCTGTACCGCGACCTGCACCCCGCGCCCGGCTCACTCGTCACCGGAGTGCAACTGCAGGGCAAAGAGCTGAGCTACAACAACATCGCCGATGCGGACGCCGCGTGGGAATGTGTGAAGAGCTTCGACGCCGCCGCCTGCGTGATCGTCAAGCACGCCAACCCTTGCGGCGTGGCCGTGGGCCTCGACGCCCTGAGCGCCTACAGCAAGGCCTTCCAGACGGACCCCACCAGCGCCTTTGGCGGCATCATCGCCTTCAACCGCGTGGTGGACGGCCAGGCCGCTGCCCAGGTCAGCAAACAGTTCGTGGAAGTGCTGATGGCGCCCGACTTCACGGCTGAGGCGCTGGAGATCTTCAAGGCCAAAGCCAATGTGCGTCTGCTCAAGATCGCGCTGCCCGCACACGGTGGCAAGACCGACTGGGAGCGTGGCCGCAACGCCATGGATGCCAAGCGCATTGGCTCTGGCCTTCTGCTGCAGACGGCCGATAACCATGAGCTGTCGCTCATCGACCTCAAGGTCGTGACCAAGAAGCAGCCGACGCTGGAAGAAATGGAAGACCTGCTGTTTGCCTGGAAGGTCGCGAAGTACGTCAAGAGCAATGCCATCGTCTTCTGCAAGGGTGGCATGACTATGGGCGTGGGCGCCGGCCAGATGAGCCGCCTTGATTCGGCCCGCATCGCCAGCATCAAGGCCGGCCACGCCGGCTTGTCGCTGCAAGGTACGGTGGTGGCCAGCGATGCCTTCTTCCCGTTCCGCGACGGCCTCGATGTGGTGGTGGATGCCGGTGCGACCTGCGTTGCGCAGCCTGGTGGGTCCATGCGCGACCAGGAAGTGATCGACGCAGCGAACGAGCGCGGCGTGGCCATGGTGTTCACCGGCGTGCGCCACTTCAGGCATTGAGGGCTGCGGGAGGCCGCAGGCCTTCCGGCGAGCGCGTCTGTCACGCAGAAGGCCAGGGACTGGAGGCGACCTCCAGTCCCTGGCCTTTTTTCCGCGGGCAGGCCCGTCTCTTCAGTTGTCCATGGCGCCGAGCGCCACCCGCGACGCATGAAACTGGCGCGCGGCCCAGGCCAGTGCTCACGCGCAAGGGCCGCCCCGCCGCGCTGGGGGCGTCCCCCTCTCTCGCATTGCGCAGCAATGCGAGAGAGGGGGAAGGCGCGAAGCGACTTAGGGGATGTTTCACCTCAGGCGCCGAAATTCATCGGCAGCCCGACATAGTTTTCGGCCAGCGACACCGAGGCAGCCCGTGAGTTCACCAGGTAGTCCAGCTCGGCCTCCTGAATCTTTTGGCCGAAGTCGCCGGTCTCGGGAAAGCGGTGCATCAGCGATGTGAACCACCACGAGAAACGCTCGGCGCGCCAGACGCGACGCAGGCAGCGGTCGGAGTAGCTGTCGATGCCGGCGGAAGACTTCTCGCCGTAGAACTCCGTGAGGGCGGTCCACAGGAAGCCCACGTCGCTGGCCGCCAGGTTCAGGCCCTTGGCGCCAGTGGGCGGCACGATGTGGGCTGCGTCACCCGCCAGGAACATGCGGCCAAAGCGCATGGGTTCGGTCACAAAGCTGCGCAGCGGGGCAATGCTCATTTCCAGCGCCGGGCCGGTGACCAAATTGGCGCGGGCTTCAGGGTCCAGGCGGTTGCCCAGTTCGGTCCAGAACTGGTCGAGGGTCCAGTTGTCGATCTTGTCGGTGCTGGGTACCTGCACGTAGTAGCGGCTGCGCGTGGCGCTGCGCATGCTGCACAGCGCAAAGCCGCGTTCGGTGTTGGCGTAAATCAGTTCGTGCGAGACGGGCGGCACATCGGCCAGTACGCCCAGCCAGCCGAACGGGTACACGCGTTCGTAAGTCTTGAGCAGGTCGGTCGGGGCGCTGGCGCGGCACACGCCATGGTAGCCGTCACAGCCCGCGATGAAGTCGCAGGCCAGCTCGTGGGTCTTGCCGTCCTTTTCGTACGTCACGCGGGGGTGCTGGCCGTCATAGTCGTGCACCTGCACGTTCTGGGCGTCATACACGGTCACGAGGCCTGCTGCAGCACGCGCGTCCATCAGGTCGCGCGTCACTTCGGTCTGGCCGTACACCGTCACGCGGCTGCCGCCTGTGAGCTCGTGCAGATTGATGCGGTGGCGCGCGCCCTTGAACAGCAGCTCGATGCCGTCGTGCGGCAGCCCCTCGGCTTGGGCGCGGGCGCCAACGCCTGCCTTGTCCAGCAGGTCCATGCTGACCTGCTCCAGCACGCCGGCGCGGATGCGGCCCAGCACGTAGTCGGGACTACGCTGTTCGATGATGACGGCGTCAATGCCGGACTTGTAGAGCAACTGGCCGAGCAGCAGACCGGCGGGGCCTGCACCGATGATGGCAACCTGGGTACGCATGGCAAACACCTCACGAAAACGATGGAACGTCAAGAAAAGCGGGTCGGGACCACCGGCTGGTCGGGCGCTGGAGTGCGGCCGCTCGGAGCGGTCGCGGCCCGCTGCCGCCTCGGTGGTTTTGATGTGGGTCAAGCGTAGGTTGATGTAGGTCAATCACCGAGATCGGTATTTCGATTGCGTGCGAATGGCGCAGTGCTTGTGCGATGATCGCGCAGTCATCGCGGATGCTATCCAGGTTGCTGCATCTTGCGATGCGTTCCCTACCCGCACTTTCTCCCGACCGCCATGACCTCCGTTCCCATCGCCAAGGCAGATTTCATCGAAGGCATGGCCAAGGGCCTGGCGGTGCTGGAGAGTTTTGACACCGAGCGCCAGCGCCTGAATGCCACGCTGGCGGCGCAACGCACGGGGCTCACGCGGGCGGCCGCGCGGCGGCATCTGCTCACGTTGGCGCACCTGGGGTATCTGGAGACGGACGGCAGCTACTTCTGGCTGGCGCCCAAGGTGCTGCGGTTTTCTGGCAGTTATCTGGCGTCCGCGCGCTTGCCGCGCGTGCTGCAGCCTACGCTGAACCGGCTGGCCGCGCAGACGCAGCAGTCCTTCTCGGCCGTGGTGCTGGATGGCGATGAGGTGGTGATCGTGGCGCGCAGCGGCGTATACGGGGCGCCATCGCGAGTGCTGGCGTACGGCCTGCACCTGGGTGCGCGGCTCCCGGCCCACCCCACGTCCACAGGCCGGGTGTTGCTGGCGGCGTTGCCTCCCGCGGAGTTGACCGCCTGGCTCAAGGGGCGCACGCTGCAGCGGCTCACGCCCCTGACCATCACGCAGGTCGGCCCGCTGCGGCAGGTGATCGCTCAGGCCCGGCGCGATGACTACTGCCTTGCGGTGGAGGAGCACGAGCTGGGCGTGCACGCCCTGGCGGTGCCGCTGCGCAACCTGCAGGGTCGCACGGTGGCGGCGCTCAATGTGGTGGCGTCACCCAAGCAGATCGACGAAGGCAGCCTGCAGCGCGACATGCTGCCGCTGCTGCAGGAGGCCGCGCGGGAACTGCGGGGGCTGCTCTGAGGTGCGCGCCCGCGTTGGCGTGGCCGATTCTGAAGAAAATCAGCTTCTAGCGCTTGTCCATCAAGCGCCGGTAGCTACTATTTTTGTAGTGACTTGAAGACTTCGCGTGCGGCCTCTACCGTGGCGGAGATGTCGCCGGCCGTGTGGGCCGCACTCACAAAGCCGGCCTCGTACAACGCGGGGGCGATGTAGATGCCCCGGTCCAGCAGGCCGTGGAACAGCTGGTTGAAGCGCGCGCTGTTGGTCTTGAGCACTTGTGCGTAGTTCTGCGGCAATTCGGGCAGCAGGAAGAAGCCGAACATGCCGCCTTCGCAATCCGCGCTGAACGGCACGCCTTCGGCCGCCGCTGCGGCGGCCAGTCCGTCTACCAGTGAGCGCGTGGTGGCCGAAAGCGTCTCGAAGAATCCAGGCTTCTTGATCTCGCG
>JBCNOJ010000084.1:0-13353 GCA_039593925.1 Acidovorax sp. | reverse complement strand
CCCCGGGCCGCCATCGCGGCCGATACGCAAGCCGAGGAGCTGCTGCGAAAGGGGGGCCTGGTCATCGCGTTTCGCCATGCACTGGCCCCAGGCACCTTCGATCCGCCAGGGTTTCGACTGGGCGACTGTGGCACCCAGCGCAATCTGAGCGAGGAAGGCCGCGCCCAGGCGCGCAAGATTGGCGCGTGGTTTCGCGAGCGGCAACTGCGACCCGCCAGCGTACTGTCGAGCCCCTGGTGCCGCTGCATCGACAGCGCCACGTTGGCGTTCCGTGCTCCGGAGGTATGGCCTGCCCTCGGCTCGCCGCATGGCCAGCCCGAGACCACCGGAGAGGCACATCTGCAGCAACTGCGTGCCGCACTGGCGAAGGCCACGCAGCGCGCAGGCCAGTTCGATGTATGGCTTACCCACATGTTCGTGCTGTCTGATCTGGCCATGCAGAACACTGCGTCAGGGGAAGGTCTGATCCTGCGTGCTGCGGCCGACGGGACGACGCAAGTGCTCGCCCGGCTCGCCGTTCCCAGCTGACACCTTGCGGCATACGCACCGCCTGACGCGCTTGGCTGGCGCCGCAGCTGGCCGTCCGCCTACAAGGCGCTCCACGGTGCCTGCCTAAGCTGGCTGGTGTCCGCGTGTCGGAGGTCCCGCGCGCAGGAACAAGGACTCAGCCATGGCACACATTCAAAGCGCAACCCTACAAACTCCCACATTCACCCCTGCTGCGTGGCTTGAAAAGCCAGCAGCGCGCAAAGTCTCTCGCACCGCCCGTCCGGAAGCGGACCGTGTACGTATCGAACTCGAGATTGAGCTGAACTACGACATCGATGAGCACGGTGCGGACTTCATTTTCAACATCCACGCTGCCCAAACTGCTCAGCAGTCCGTCCACAATGAGCAGCTCAAGATCAACCAACTGGTGGAGCACCACGTGCACACCGACCCCGCCACGGGCACCCGCTTCCTGCGTCTGCACGGGGAGCCTGGGCCTTTGAAGGTCTCATACAGCGCCACCGTGGACATCGCGCACCACCGTGCCAACCCCGGCCAATTGGCCGAGGTGCCCGTGCGGCACCTCCCGCAAGAGGTGCTGGGTTACATCTACCCCAGCCGTTACTGCCAGTCAGACCGGCTGCTGCGGCTGGCGAACAACGAATTTGGCAATCTGCCGCAGGGCTATGAACGCGCCCAGGCCATTTGCGATTGGGTGAACAACCATGTGTCCTTCAGCTCCAACACATCGAACGGCAGCACTTCAGCGGTGGACACGCTGATCGAACAGGTGGGCGTCTGCCGCGACTTTGCCCACCTGATGATTGCACTGTGCCGCGCCGTCAATATCCCGGCGCGCTTCACCACAGGCACAGATTTCGGTGCAGACCCCGCACTGGGCCCACCAGACTTCCATGCGTATGTCGAGGTGTATCTGGGCCACCGTTGGTATCTGTTTGACCCTTCGGGCACGGCGATACCGATGGGCATGATGCGGTTCGGCACCGGGCGCGACGCGGCCGATGTGGCGTTTGCAACCATCTTCGGGGGTGTGCGATGCCAGGCGCCAGTGATTCGCACGACGGCCGTGGAAGACGCGGCGAAGAGATTTGTGCTGCCTACCCACTGCCAGCAAGCGCTGTCCACCGACCAAGGTTCAAGGGGCTCAGCACCACGGTTGATTGCGATCTGACTGCCAACGGGTTGGCGAGGCCATGGCTGCTTTCAAAGGGTGTGATACAGGGAGCCGACCGCTCAGGAGGCTGTGTTCGCCTCTGGCTGAATTCCCTCAAATATCAGCACGAGCCAGCACCCTGCCAAGGCTGTGGCCTAATATCGCTCTTTTTTCCACTATCTCAGAGACCTACCATGGGCAATAAGATCGTCACCGAAGCAGACCGCAAGCGCACCCCTCAACCCCAGCCCCTGCCCGGCGTGTCCCTGCGCACCGGCGGCCGCGGCCAGCGCGTGAGCCTGGAGCGTGGTGTGGCCACCCGCAGCAAGAAGAACCCCGGCAAGCGCTCCAAGAAGGGCGGCTGAAGCCTTGGCCTAGGGGAAGGCATTGCGTGCTGGCCCCAGGCCCCTAAACAACAAAGCCCTCGCAAAGAGGGCTTTGTTGTTTGGAGACCCACAACCGAATCACACTATTCCAGCGGCGCCGGGGCTGTTTCGGATTGCCCGCGCGCAGGCAACACAATGTGAAAAGCAGCGCCCCCGCCAGACAGATTCCGCGCATAGATTTGGCCGCCCATGGCCTCCACGATCTTGCGGCAGATGGCCAAACCCAACCCCGTGCCGCCCGAGCCATCCTTGGTTTTACTGGACTGCGCAAATGCCTCAAAGATGTGCTCCAGCTCGCCCTCGGGAATACCGGGCCCTTCGTCACTCACAACCAGGTGCGCCTGTCCCTTGGAGTCCATGCGCCCTTCCAACGTGATGGTGCTGCCAGGGGGTGAGAATTTGATGGCGTTGGCCACCACATTCCGGATGACCTGCTGAAAACGGACGGGGTCGGCCTTTGCCACCAACGGCGTATCGGACAAGCGCACCTCCATCTGCAAGTGGCCGCGGGCCAGCAGCGGCTCCAGTTCATGAATGACGGGGCGCACGATGCCTCTGAGGTCGATGCGCTCCATGTGGAATGTGCCCACCGTGCTTTCGAGCTTGGAGACATCCAGCAGATCGTTCACCAGCGACAGCATGCGCTGCCCCGCAGCGTGGATGTCTTCGAACATGCCTGCCAGCTTGGGGGTGCCTTTGCCGCGCAGCATTCCCAGCTCGGCAAAACCGAGAATCGACTGCAAAGGCGTGCGCAGCTCGTGGCTCATGTTAGCCACAAATTCCGACTTGGAGCGTGAGGCCTCTTCGGCGGCATCGCGTGCCAGTTGCGTGGCGCGCTCGGCTTCGCGGAATTCGCTCACGTCCATCAGAATGCTCAACACCCCCGTGACACGCCCGTGCTCGTCCGCGATGGCCGCCTTCTCAATGCGTGCGTCGCGCCGCGTGCCGTCCGCATGCAAAACCTTGATCTCCGCATGCCTGCGCCCACCCCAACGGAGCAATTGCGCATCGGTTGCGTCGTGGATCTTGGCTTCGTCGGCAGGCAAAACGCTACGCACATGGCACCCCAGTACAGCGTCTCGGGTACGCCCCTTGAACTCCTCCCACGCGCGGTTGACACGCATCAGGCGCCCGTTTTCGTCGATGACCGACACAGGCAGGGGATTCGTCTCCAGCAACAAATCCTCAAACGCCAGCTGGGTCTGCAACTGCTGCTGTGCCACCCAGCGGTCCGTCACATCCACTGCGCTACCCGCAAAACCTGTCACCCGCCCATCCACACGCAGTGGCACTACAGCCATCTGGAACATGCGCTCTCGCCCGTCTGCCACGCGCGCCACCACTTCGCACATGCGCACCCCTTCTTCGGCCCCGGGGTCAAGGGCTTTGAAGACCTGCTGCCGACTCTGTGGCTCCACCATGTCTTGCAGCCGTTGGCCCACAGCATCGCGAATGTCCCGCCCTGTGAAAGCGATCCAGTGGGCATTGACGTAGGTGATGGCGCCTCGCAAATCGGTGCGAAAGATCAACTCCTGAACGCTGCGCATGAGCACCGTGAGTTCGCGCTCGTTCTGGGCTATCCGCGCCTGCGCAGCCTCCACAGCCATCTGGGCCGACTCGCGGGTGCGCACTCCGCGCCACACCGCCAGGGTGAGGCCCACCACCATCACCACCAGCGCCACGCCGATGCCTATCAGCGCGCGCGCTTCTGTGAGCCAGCGCGAGAAGACGGCGTCATAGCCCTCTTCCACAATCACCACGAGCGGCTTTGTGGAGGAAACCCTGAAACTGAGTATCTGCCGCTCCCCCAACACCCCTGCGCCGATGTAGGTCGCGTGCTCACGCCGCGGAAGATAGTCGGTGAACACGGGAATCCGCCCGACGCTCTGGCCCGCCATGGCTTCGGCCGCCCCGGAGGTGGCCAGGATCTGCCCGTCGTAGGAGGTCACTACGGATTCGAACAGTTCGGATTCCAGGGTCAACCGCTGAAAGGTGGACAGCGCATCCGGGTTCAGCAGTGCCACCAAGGTCAGCGCATGCCCCGCCTCATTTTTGTATCCCAGCAGCATGGGGATATAGGCAACGCCTGTTGGCGCAGGCACCGCAGGAGATCGCAGCTGAATGCTCTGCAAACTGCGCCCGGCAATCAGCCCACCCAGCGCAGACTGACCCGGCATCACCTTGGGGCCCAAGCGCTCTGTATCCACAAAAATTTCTGTATCACTGACCAGTGTGCTGGCAACCACACGCCCGCTGTTTTCCACCACCGCCAACCCCCGCAAAAACGACAGCCCCGCGAGAGCCTGGTTCAAGGCATCCGCCATGCTGCGCGGATCGGTGGCCGCTGCGTTGAGCGCGGGCGAGTTGGAAAGCGCTTCCAGAGCCAATTCAGTGGTCCCCAGCGTGCGGGTCGCCTGGTCTTCCAGCACGCGAGCCAGCATCGCGGCCTGTGTCTGGTGGTTGGCACGCGTGGTGCGAAAGTCGTTGACCGCCAGCGCGATGACCGCCGCCACCGCAGCCGCCGCCGCAAGGCCGCCCCCCAGCAGCACCAAATGGCTGGTGCGACTCCATCGCGCCAACCACTTACCGGGAAACGAGGGCGGGAAAATTTTCATGTTTAGCGCACCACGATGGCTTCCAGGCCATTGTGGCTGGCCGCGGCCTTGAGCCGCCCGTCACGCTTGATACGCGCGACAAAGGCATCTACAGCCGCCAGCCACTCGGCATCACCCGGTTTGACGGCGTATCCATAAGGCAGCACAAAAAATGGCTGCGGAGACTCGATCAACCTTGCCCAGTCAGCGTTGTCCAGCAAGCGGCGGCTATAGGGGTAGTCGGTCATGAAAACATCGAGCCTGCCAGCGACCAGTTCCCGCTCCCGGGTGGCTGGTGGCTTCACAGTGACCAGCGTCGCCTTCTTCAAACTCTGCGCCATGACCGGCTCCATGAACGTGCCAGCCTGCACGCCCACCATCACCCCAGCCTTGTCAATGTCTGCCCATTGCTTAACCACCGAGTTGCTCTTGGTAGTGACGCCGTAGATATCGCTGTGGAGATACGGCCGGGTGAAAGCCAGTCTCTCAGCGCGCTGGGGCAGTATGCCGATGGCGAACATCGCCACGTCACAACGGTCTTGGGTGAGGTCGTCGATGAGCGTGGGAAAGGACGACTCCACATACTCCACCCGGGCCTTCAGATCGCGGCCCAACTCGGCTGAAAGCTCGATATCAACACCCACCAGCTCCTGGGTGCGAGGGTGGCGGTACGTTACGCCGTAATACCCCGGCCAGATGCACACCTTCACCACTGCCTCCGTCTGAACCCTTTGCATGGCGGGGCCTGCAGCGGCGGGTGCGCCAAAGAGTGCCAATGCAGCAGCGCCCGCCGCTGTGGCGGCCAAGAAAAGGTGGCGCGGGGAGTTCATAGGCTCGATTGCTTGTTTGGTTGAATGGGGTTCGCGCAGCGTCATGGTGCGTCCACCAGCGCATCAAACGAGGGGCATTCGCTTGTGATCTTGCGCCGCAGCGCATCGATCTCGGCAGCGTGCTTCACAAAGGTGTCGACCACTCGGGGGTCGAATGCACGCCCCCGTTCGGCCACCATCATCTCCAGCACCCGCTCTACCGGCAAAGCTTTGCGGTAAACGCGGTCCATGGTCAATGCGTCAAAAAAATCCACCACCGCGGTAATGCGGCCAGACAGTGGAATGCGTTCGCCCAACAGGCCTGCGGGATAGCCAGTGCCATCAAACCGCTCATGGTGCGTGAGTGCCAATTCCGCGGCCATGCGGAAAACAGGGATGTTGGAGCGTCCGAGAATCTCCGCACCCATGGCGGGATGGCGATTCATCACCTCGCGCTCTTCAGGGCTCAAGGGGCCCGGCTTTTTGAGGATGCTGTCGGGGATGCCGATCTTGCCCACGTCGTGCATGGGCGCTGCCTTGCGCAGCATGCTTGCATAGCTGTGTGCTTCTCCCAGAAGCAGGGCAAGCGCCTCAGCCAGGTAACCAATGCGCACGATGTGCACGCCCGTGTCGTCGTCTTTCAGGTCCGCAGCCATCGACAGTTGCAGCAACGCCGCATGGTGAGCCCGCGTGACTTCCTTCAGGGCTTCATTGCGCTCGCGGTACATGCGGCGGAAGTCCGCCACGAACTGCTCCATTTGCGCTCCGGCCGCTTCGTCAAACCGCCGCGCCTGACCGTCGGCCAGTGGGCAATCCGGACGCAAGCAACTGCTGTTGCTCACAGAGCCGCCTCCATGCGGTAGATCGTCTCCAGCACCTGAAGCGTGCTGAATGGCTTCATCAAATAGTCATCTGCCCCGGCTGCCGCGCCGGCCTCGCGGTCTGCAGCCTGGACACGGGCAGTAAGCATGATCACTTTGGCGTGACGAGTACGCGGATCTGCCTTGATGCGGCGGCACACATCCAGCCCATTCAGCTCCCCGGGCATCATCACATCCAACAGGACGATGTGAGGCCGCAGTTCTTGGGCCATCGCCCAACCGGCATCGCCTGTGGCCGCTTCGTGAATGTCGAAGTCGTCAAACTCCAGCGTCATTTTCAGCAGCTTGCGGATGTCCAAATGGTCTTCGACGATGAGAATTTTCTTCATGGCTCGGCACTTTCAAAGTAAGTGGCATCAAATGGAAACCAAAAAAACCAGATTTCAAAGCTCTTTTTGATCTTTTCGCGATCATATCAATCAATTTTATCATTTGCAAACGCAAAGTGGGTTCTTTTCGGGCGAGAATCTGCACGCCATGCCTTTAACCCCCACCAATCCCTCTGCACCGTTGCCTGACCACTACACCACCCTGGAGGTGGCCAAGATGCTGGGAATGGCCGTGCGCTCCGTCCAGCTCATGGTGGACCGCAACGAGCTGGAAGCCTGGAAGACACCGGGCGGACACCGCCGAATTTCGCGCGCATCGGTCGAGCACTGGATCAACACACGCGGGCACTCCGGGGCAGACGCTGCCGCCGCTGCGGTATCGCCGCCCACGGCTTCTGGGAGCCATCCAGTCCGCGCAGACAGGCCGCTGGCGCAACAAGGCGCCTCATCGCTCCCTCAGATCCTGCTCATCGAAGATTCGGTGCATTTCCAGAATCTGGTCGGATTGATCGTGCAGCAGCACTTTCCCGGTGTGGTGCTGCATGTCGCCAGCGACGGCATTGCAGGGCTGGCGCTGTATGGCCAAACGCAGCCCGACGTGCTGATCGTCGACATCCTGCTGCCTGGCATCGACGGCGCCACGCTGATCACGGCACTGCGCTCGCAGCCGCAATTTGCGCGCAGCCAACTCATCGTGGTCACCTCTCTCGATGAGCAGCAGCGCGAGCCCTATGCCTTCGCGCTACAAGGGGTGAAGGTCATCCACAAGCCTCGCTTGGTGGCAGAACTGCCTGCCGCCCTGTCGGCCTGCTTGCAACCCGCCAGCGCCGCGCCATGAGCCTGCCCCGGGTGCTGCTGGTGGAGGACGATGCGTCCATCGCACGCTTCGTGCAAATGGCGCTGGACGAGTTGCCCATCGAACTGGTCTGCTGTACCAACGTACAGGCAGCCATGCAGGCGCTGCGCACCAACGGGGTGCGGCTCGTCATTACCGACCTGATGCTGCCTGGCGAATCGGGCCTGGATCTGGTGCAGCGCATCGTGAACGACCCGGGTGTGCATTCCACCGTTCCGGTGGCGGTTTTCAGCGCGGGGCTGACCCCGCCAGTGCGTGAACAGCTTCAAGCCCTCAACGTGTGGCGCATGGTGTCCAAACCCGCATCGGTGCTGGAACTGGAGGCTTGCGTGCGCGATGCGCTGGCCTTGACCATTCACCCGGCCGCCCTCAGTGCAGCCGCAGATCCCAAGGGCACGGCTTTGGCCGACAGTGTTTCCACCGGTGCGCAGGCTGACGCCATCGCCACCCACTTTGCCGGAGACACCTTACTGTTCCAGGCCTACCGCAGCAGTTGTGTGCGGCAGTTCCCAGCAGACGTGCGACAGGGCGATGCCGCATGCGCCGCCAAAGATTGGCACGCCCTGCGCCGCCTGGCGCACAGCCTGGGCACCGTGCTGCTCACACTGGGCTACCCAGCACAGAGCGCCACCGCACGCCAGCTCGAAGAAGCGGCCGCGCAGGCCAACGCCGATGCCTGCCTGGCGCAGTGGCCCGCCATCAAGGCGTTTCTGTTGCAGCTCTGACGCAATTGCCGACTAACATCGGCCCATGATCACCGTCCACCACCTCGAAACATCGCGCTCCCAGCGCGTCCTCTGGCTGCTCGAAGAACTGGGCGTTCCCTACGAGCTCAAGGTCTACAAACGCGACAAGGCCACCAAGCTGGCCCCGCCCGAACTCAAGAAAATCCACCCTTTGGGCAAGTCACCCGTGATCACCGATGGCGACGAGGTGATTGCCGAGTCGGGCGCCATCATCGAGTACCTGGTGGAAACCTACGGCGCGCAGGCCGGTGGCGAACTGGCCCACTTGCAACCGGCACCCCGCACGCCCGAATACCGACAGTGCCGGTTCTGGATGCACTATGCCGAGGGCTCACTCATGAACTGGCTGGTGATGAAGCTGGTGTTCATGACCATACCCACCCAGCCCATGCCTTTTTTTGTGAAGCCCATCGCCAAAGCCCTGTGCGGCAAGGTGCAGGACAAGGTCATCGACCCGAATGTGGACACGGCGCTGGCCTTCATGGAGCAGCATCTGGCCACCCACCGCTGGTTTGCAGGCGAACATCTCACCATGGCGGATTTCCAGATGAGTTTTGCGGTGGAAGCCGCGCTATCGCGCGCAAACAAAGCCAGTGCGTGCCCCCATCTGCAGGCCTACCAAAAGCGCATGGAATCACGCCCTGCCTACCAGCGAGGCATCGCCAAAGGCGGGCCCGTGGTGATGGCGGCCTGAGACATGCAAGCCGCCGTGGCAATGGCCCCCGGCTATTCGGTGCTGTTCGTGTGCATGGGCAACATATGCCGCAGCCCCACGGCGCACGGCGTGTTCAGGCACAAGGTTTTGCAGAGCGGCCTGCAGAGCCAGGTGCATGTGGATTCGGCCGGCACCCACAACTACCACCCTGGCAAGGGGCCGGACCACCGCACGCAGCGCCACGCCGCGCTGCGGGGCTATGAACTGTCGGACCTGCGGGCGCGGCAGATGCGGCCCGATGATTTCGCACGGCACGACCTGGTGCTTGCGATGGACTGGGACAACCTCGCACTCGCGCAAACGCTGTGCCCGCCAGAGCACAGCCGCAAGCTGCGGCGCATGACCGAGTTTTGTGAGCAATTCGATAGCCCCGTGGTGCCCGACCCCTACTACGGCGGAGCGACCGGGTTTGAAGACGTGCTGGACTTGGTGGAAGATGCCTGCGAGGGCCTCTTGCACCACGTGCGGCAACAGTTGACACTGAAACAGAAACTGAACCTGCGATAGCCGTGGCCTGGGCAGCAACATCGGGTGATGGGCAAGCTCCTTGCCGTCTACACCACCCCCACCCCGGTTTTTCATACAGACGTGACGAGACCACGCACTGGCGGGTGCATGCCAAAACTCAGGCTGCGCGCACCCCGCACACCAGCGCGCCGGGGTCGTTGTGCACCATTTCCCTGTCGTTCTTGGCCTGCGCCACTTCCACATCGCGCGGCAGGGCCACGCCGTTCTTGACGGCCAGTATCTCGGCCATCACGCTCACCGCGATCTCCGGCGGCGTCTTGCTGCCGATGTAGATGCCAATGGGCCCGCGCAGGCGCTGCAGGCTGGCTTCGGTCTGGTCAAAGTGCTCGATCATGCGGGCGCGCCGCGCCTCGTTGTTACGGCGCGAGCCAATGCCGCCCACGTAGAACGCCTCGGTGTTCAACGCTTCCAGCAGCGCCAGGTCGTCCAGCTTGGGGTCGTGCGTGAGGGCCACCACGCAGGTGCGGCGGTCGGGCTTGAAGCCCAGCACCACATCGTCGGGCATGTCGTTCACCACGGTCGCTGCTGGCACGTTCCAGCTGCCGCGGTATTCCTCGCGGGGATCGCACACCGTCACGGCAAAGCCATTGAACAGCGCCATGGTGGCCAGGTATTCCGCCAGTTGACCGGCGCCAATCAGCAGCATGCGGTATTCAGGACCGAAGGTGTTGGTGAGTTGCACCGCATCCACCACCAACTCGGTGGGCGCCGCCGCGCCTTGCAGGGTGACTGCGCCGTCGGCCAAGCGCACCGTGCGCTGCATGAGGCGGCCGGCCTCCAGCGCACGGGTCAACTCAGCCAGCGCGCCCGGGTCGGGGTCGTATTCAAGCAGCAGCTCCAGCGTGCCGCCACACGGCAGGCCGAACCGATGGGCCTCGTCTGCGGTGATGCCGTATTTGACGAACGCTGGCGGCCCGCTGGGAATGCTGCGGTCCGCAGGCGTCTGCGCCTCTGGGTTGGCAATCTGTGCATAGGCACGCGTGTGCCGGTCGATGAGGTCATCCTCGATGCACCCCCCAGACACCGATCCCACCACGGCGCCGTCTTCGCACAGGGCCATGATGGAGCCCACGGGCCGGGGCGACGAACCCCAGGTGCGTACCACCGTGGCCAGCAGCGCGCGGCGCCCCGCTGCACGCCAGGCCTGCAGCGTGCGCAACACCGTCACATCGAGGTTTTCCATTGGTTTTTTATCCGCTGTAGTTCTGCTCTCAGCCCCGCTTTTGCGCATCCAAGACCGGCAAAGCGGCTCAGGCGCGGGTCAGTTCAACCACCACGCTAACAGGATCAAAGCCCCAGCGCCCGCCACCCACACCCATACCGGTATGCCGCCATCGGGATTGGGGGTGTCGGCAGCCGATGCCAGCACAGGCACATCGCCGGGCTGCGTGGGCACGGCCGAAGGCACGGTGTCCACCGCTTCATCCGGCCGGGGGTGGCGGCGCTGCATCTCCTGGTCAAAGCGCTTGAAAAAGTCTTCTGCCATCGTCTTGGCCGCGCCGTCGATCAGGCGCTGCCCCAACTGGGCGATCTTGCCTCCCACCGAGGCCTGCACGGTGTAGTGCAGGTCGCAGCTCTCCTGGCCTGCGGCATCGGCGGGCAGCGGCTGCAGACGCACCTGCGCGTTGCCTTTGCCAAACCCTGCAACGCCACCCGACCCATCGAACGCAATGGTGTAGCTCTCTGGCGGAACGATGTCCGACAGCGTGATCTTGCCCGCGAACTTGGCCGACACCGGCCCGATCTTGAGCGCCATCGCGACAGCGTACTGGTTGTCGCCCGTGGCTTCGACCTTGTCGCAGCCCGGAATGCACAGCTTGAGCACCTCCGGGTCATTAAGCGCTTCCCATGCCTGCTGCTGGCTGACGGCAAGGGTGCGGCTGGCTTGCATTTCCATGGTGAATTCCTCTCGTTCTCTTCAATGGTCTGTGATCTGAAATCTGTGGCGCATGACCTGGCCGTGCTACTGCCGCAGCACGGCGGCCAAGCTGGCCGCCAGGTCCTGTAGGCGGCTCAGGTTGTGCACGGCCACCATGCCGTGGGCTTGGCGGTGCAGGGCCGACGCACCCCGCGCCGTGGGGGCATAGCCCTCGTAGCGCAGCAGGGGGTTGAGCCACAGCAGGCGGCCGCAGTGGCGGCGCAGCCAGGCCAGCTCGCGCTCCAGCACCTCGGGCGTGCCCGTGTCCAGTCCGTCGCTGATCAGCAGCACCAGCGTGCGCCGCCCCACCAGGCGCCGCGCGTGCTGCAGGCGCAGCTGACCCAGGCTGTCGCCCATGCGGGTGCCCCCGGCAAAGTCGGTGATGGCGTGGCTGGCCGTCTCCAGCATCGCATCCGTATCGGCCAGGCGAAAGGCGGGCGTGAGGTCGGTCAAGCCGGTGCCAAACGCAAACACTTCACGGCGCACAGCGGCGCCGGTGTGGCGCGGTGCGGTGGCCGCGTGCAAAAAGGCCAGCAGCAAACGCGCGTAGCGCTCCATAGATCCCGACACGTCCACCAGCACCAACAACGGCAGCGGTTGCTGGCGCCGCTGCAGCAAGGGGATGTGCAGCACCTCGCCCCCACTGCGCGCCGCATGGTGCATGGCGCCGGGCCAGTGCGGGCGGCTGCCGCGTGCACCCGGCCGGGTGCGGCGGGCGGCGTAGTGCGGCAAGGGCAAGGGCACGTCGCGCGCTAGGCGCTCCACAAGGATGTATTCGCTGGCTGAGAGCTGGTTGAAGTCAGCCTGCCGCAGGCGCTGCAGGTCACTGGCCGTCATGGCGGCATCGAATTCGATCTTGTCTTCTTCGCGTGCAGGCGGCGCGTTGCGTGCTGCGCACACCGGCGCCAGTGCCTCGCTCACACGCGGGCGGCGCTTGACGGGCTCGGCCTTGGACTCGGCGCTGGGCAGCATCTGTGCCAGCAGCTTCTGTGCGACGTTGGGATTGCGAAAGTAGGCGTCAAACAGCTCGCGGAACACCATGCGGTCTTGCTCGCGGCTGACCAGCACGGCCTCCAGTGCAGCACTGAAGTCCTCGCGCTGCAGACCCACCAGCATCACCGCCTGCTGGGCCAGCGCCATGCGGGGAGCGTCCACCCGCACACCAGCGCGGCGCAGCGTGCGGCCAAAGCCGCTCAGGTTGTCGGCCAGCTTGCCGGTGCGGGCATCGCCAAGTTGAGAGAACGTCGCGCCCTCGGCCATGGGACGGCTCTCATGCATCGGCATCAGCGGGTTGCAGCAACTGCACCGCCATGTCGCGGGTGAGCGCCGCGACATCCTCGCGCTGCTTGAACAGGATGCCTGCGGTATCGGACACCACCTCGGGGTCCACCACGAGGGTGTCCAGCGCGACCAGCGCCTTGGCCCATTCCACGCTCTCGGCAATGCCCGGTGCGCGCTGGAAGGCGTTGGCAAATGGCTGGCTGCGCAGCCGGCCCACAAACTCTGCCACCTGCAGGGCCAGCGCCTCGCTCGCACCCGGCACCTGGGCGCGCACAATGGCCAGCTCACGCTCGCGCTCGGGGTAGTCCAGCCAGTGGTACAGGCAGCGGCGCTTGACGGCGTCGTGCAGATCGCGCGTGCGGTTGCTGGTGAGGATGGTGACCGGCGTGGCCGTGGCGCGCACGGTGCCGATCTCGGGAATGCTCACCTGGTACTCGCCCAGGTACTCCAGCAAAAAGGCCTCGAACGGTTCATCGGCGCGGTCCACCTCGTCGATCAGCAGCACGGCACCCGGCAGCGGCGTCTGCAGCGCCTGCAGCAGCGGACGGCGGATCAGGTAGTGCGGCTGGTAGACCTCGGCCTCCACGTCGCGGGCCGCGCCCGTCGCCTCGGCGGCGCGCATGTGCTGCCGCTGCGCGGCGCAGTTC
>JBCNOJ010000083.1:0-13387 GCA_039593925.1 Acidovorax sp. | reverse complement strand
GCCTGCCGGATGAAGTCGCGCGAGCCCAGCACCAGCGAGCCGACCGGGGCGCCCAGGCCCTTGCTCAGGCACAGCGACACCGAATCGAAATGGCTGCACAGCGTGCGCGCCTCGTCGTACACGTCGGTGCCGTGGCGGGCCGCGTTGGCGGTAGCGGCATTGAACATGCGCGCGCCATCCAGATGCATCGCAAGGCCACGGCTGCGCGCGAGCTGGGCCACTTCGGCCACATACGGCGTGGGCAGCACCTGCCCACCGGTGGTGTTCTCCAGCACCACCAGCCGGGTGCGGGCAAAGTGCGGATCGTCGGGCTTGATGGCGGCCGCGATGTCGGTGATGCGCAGCGTGCCGTCGGGCTGCGTCTCCACGGGCTGGGGCTGGATGGAGCCGAGCACCGCCATGCCACCTGCCTCCCAGCGGTAGGTGTGCCAGCTCTGGCCCACGATGGCCTCGTCGCCACGCTGGCAGTGGCCCCACAGCGCGATCAGGTTCGTCTGCGTGCCAGACGGAGCAAACAGTGCCGCCTCAAAGCCCAGCAGCTCGGCAGCGTGTTCCTGCAGCGCGTTCACCGAAGGGTCGTCGGCAAACACATCGTCGCCCAGCGGGGCCTTGAACATGGCCTCGCGCATGGCGGGCGTGGGCTGGGTGACGGTGTCGCTGCGAAAGTCGGGCATGGTCTTCCTGTGTGGCAAATCAAAAGGCGCATCGTAGCGGCGCCTGCCGCCGTGGCAGCTGCGCAGGGCTTTTGCGCGCAAGTCAGGGCGTTGGATTGCGGCACAGCGGGTGAGTCTGTCGCTCGTTTGCCAGCGGCACCGGACAGGCTTGGCCAGAATGCTGCGCATCGAGCGCCCACCAAAATCCCGCATGACCGACCGCACCCCGCTATTCACCCGAATCCTCGTTGCCAACCGTGGCGAAGTCGCCCTGCGCATCGTTCGCGCGCTGCACGACCTCGGAATCGCCAGTGTGGCCGTGTACGCTGATGACGACGCCGTCAGCCCCCATGTGCAGGCGGCCAGTGCGGCCGTGGCGCTGGGTGCCACCGGCCCTGCGGCGTACCTGGACGGCGCGCGCCTCATTGCCATCGCCCAGGCGCAGGGCTGCAATGCCGTGCACGCGGGCTACGGCTTCTTGAGCGAACGGGCCGAATTTGCCCGCGCCTGCGCCGAAGCGGGGCTGCGCTTCATCGGCCCCACGCCTGCGCAACTGGCGCTGTTCGGCGACAAGGCACAGGCCCGGGCGCTGGCGCAGCAACAGGGTGTGCCGCTGTTGCCCGGCACGCAGGCGGCGGTCACGCTGCAGGAGGCGCAGGCCTTCTTCGCCCAGCACGCCCTTGCTGGCATCGTGATCAAGGCCATCGGCGGCGGCGGCGGGCGGGGTATGCGCGCGGTAGCGTCGGCCGATGACTTGCCCGCTGCCTACGCGCGCTGCCGCAGCGAGGCACAGGCTGCCTTTGGCGTGGACGGCGTGTACGTGGAGCGCCTGATGGGCAACGCCCGCCACATCGAAGTGCAGGTGCTGGGCGACGGGCGCGAGGTGATCGCCCTGGGCGAGCGCGAATGCACGCTGCAGCGGCGCTTTCAGAAGGTGGTGGAGATCGCGCCCAGCCCTTCGTTGCCCGCGCCGCTGCGCGAGCGCATCACCGCTGCTGCGCTGGACATGGCGCGCGCCGTGGACTACCAGGGCCTGGGCACCTTCGAGTTTTTGGTGGACCTGGCCTCGAAGGACCTGCCGTTTGTGTTCATCGAATGCAACCCACGCCTGCAGGTGGAGCACACCATCACCGAAGAAGTGACCGGCGTGGACTTGGTTCAGGCGCAGATTGCGCTGGCCGCAGGCCGCACGCTGAAGGACATCGGCCTCAACCCCGCCGCACCGCCCGCCGTGTTGGGCTTTGCCGTGCAGTGGCGCATCAACGCCGAGACGCTGGACGCACAGGGCAACGCCACCCCCGGCAGCGGCATGCTCAGCCGCTTCGATTTGCCCACGGGCCCCGGCGTGCGCGTGGACACGCATGGCGCAGCGGGCGCCACGCCGTCGCCGCACTACGACACGCTGCTGGCCAAGCTCATCGTGCACACGCGCAGCCCGCGTTTTGCGGATGCGCTGCGCCGCTCGCAGCGCGCGCTGGCCGAGTGCCGCATCGAGGGCGTGGCCACCAACCTCGCGCTGCTGCAGGCGCTGGCCGCGCGGCCCGAGATGGAGAGCCAGCAGGTGCACACACGCTGGCTGGAATCCGTGTTGCCCTATTTGCTGGATGCTTCCAAAAACATAGCTGCTAGCGCTTATCCATCAAGCGCTAGCGGCCAAAAAGACTCAAATTTCTCAATGCCTGCACCCGAACGTGCCGTGCTGGCCCCCATGCCCGCCCGCTTGGTGCAGCTGAGCGTGGCCGAGGGCGACGTGGTCGCCGCCGGCACCGAGCTGGCCGTGCTTGAAGCCATGAAGATGGAGCATGTGCTGCTGGCCCCGCACGCAGGCCGCGTGGGCGCACTGCTGGCCGTGGCCGGTGGCTACGTCGCGCAGGGGCAGCCGCTGCTGGTGCTGGACGCGGTGGATGAGGCGGCCGATGTCGACGTGCAGGGCAGCGCTGCGCACAACCCCGACCACATCCGCGCCGACCTGCAACGCGTGATCGACCGCCACGCCTTCACGCTCGACGCCGCGCGCCCCGACGCCATGGCCAAGCGCCACGACCAAGGCGGCCGCTCCGCGCGCGAGAACATTGCCGACCTGTGCGACGACGGCAGCTTCATCGAATATGGCGCCCTCGCCATCGCCGCGCAGGCGCGCCGCCGCAGCAAAGAGGACCTGATTGCCAACACGCCCGCCGATGGGATGGTCACGGGCATTGGCGGCATCAACGGCGCACTGTTTGGCGACGAGAAATCCCGCGCCGTGGTCATGTCGTACGACGCCACCGTGCTCGCGGGCACCCAGGGCGCACGCAACCACGCCAAGACCGACCGCATGCTCGGCATCGCGCTGGCGCAGAAGCTGCCGGTGGTGCTGTTCGCCGAGGGCGGCGGCGGGCGCCCGGGCGACACCGACATGCCCGTGGTGGCGGGGCTGCATGTGCACACGTTTGCGAGCTACGCGGCGCTGTCGGGCCAGGTGCCAGTCATCGGCATCGCCGCGGGGCGCTGCTTTGCGGGCAACGCGGCGCTGCTGGGTTGCAGCGACGTGATCATTGCCACACGCGCCAGCAACATCGGCATGGGCGGCCCGGCCATGATCGAAGGTGGTGGGCTGGGCATCTTCAAGCCCGAGCAGATCGGCCCGAGCCACGTGCAGCATGCCAACGGCGTGATCGACGTGCTGGTCGATGACGAGGCCGGGGCGGTGCAGGCCGCGCGCCACTACCTGTCGTTCTTCCAGGGCCGCACATCGCAGTGGTCCGCGCCCGACCAGCGCCTGCTGCGCGCCGTGGTGCCCGAGAACCGCCTGCGCGTGTACGACACCCGCACGGCGATGGCTGGCCTGGTGGACGAGGGCAGCCTGCTGCTGCTGCGCACCGGCTTTGGCGCGGGCATCCACACCGCGCTGGCACGCATCGAAGGCCGCCCTGTGGGTCTGATTGCCAACAACCCGCAACACCTGGGTGGCGCCATCGACGCCGATGCGGCCGACAAGGGCGCGCGCTTCATGCAGCTGTGCAATGCGCATGGCTTGCCCATCGTGAGCCTGGTGGACACGCCCGGCTTCATGGTCGGCCCCGAGGTCGAAGCCACGGCCCAGGTGCGCCATGTGAGCCGCCTGTTCGTCACCGCCGCCAGCCTGCGCGTGCCCACCTTCAGCGTAGTGCTGCGCAAGGGCTACGGCCTGGGCGCCATGGGCATGACGGCCGGGGGTTTCCATGCGCCCGTTTTCACCGTGGCCTGGCCCACGGGCGAGTTCGGCGCCATGGCGCTCGAAGGTGCCGTGCGCCTGGGTTTTCGCAAGGAGCTGGAGGCCCTGCCTGAGGGCGCCGAGCGCGACGCGCTGTTTGCCAAGCTGCTCGCCAAGTCCTACGCCAACGGCGAGGCCATGCACATGGCCGCCACGCTGGAGATCGATGCAGTGATCGACCCGGCCGATACGCGGGCGTGGCTGGCGCGCGGGCTGGCGTCTGCCAAGGTGGCGCCGCTGGGGCACCGGTTTGTGGACACCTGGTAGGCAATGCCGCTGAGCACCCACTCTGCGACGCACCGACCGACAATCCTCTGCCTATCTATTTATTGGCGCGCAGGAGTGAGGTGGCCGCCAATGCCATGGTGGACCCGACACCCACATCAAAGGCCAGGCCGGAGGCCAGGGCCGCAGCGGAGAAAGTCAGACCCAGGATGCGGGTCACAGTTTGGTGAGACTTGCTGATCCGCAGCGCTGCCAAGGAACCGGCAGCACACAGGATGATCAACACGCCGATCATGGGGCTGTCTTGCAGCCTGTGGAATGTTGTTTTGGGCTTGAACGGGTTCGGCTCTCCGGCAATGGACAGCGCTAGGGGCACGCAGCAGACCGCACAGATGATCAGCAACGTGCCTGTGGGGGTGTTGATCCATGTCCAAACGGCTTTGAGTGCACCAAAAGACGCGTGGAGGCCCTCGCTGAGTGCTCTGGAGATTGGACGTCCGTTAGCCATCGGCGGAGTGTATTTCAGAAGGTTCCTCTGCGGCATGGACGGGCCATGTGTCGTGCGCCCAGTGCCCGGGCGCCTCGTGGAGCTTCATCCCAGTATGCTTGCGCTGCTGAACAAAATTTAGGAGAACACTTCATGCCCGGCCTTTTGCCCGATATCGACCCTGATGGCCTGCTCGAATTTTCGGTGGTCTACACCGACCGCGCGCTCAACCACATGTCCAAGCGCTTTACCGGCGTGGTGCAGGACATTCTGGGCACGCTCAAAGAGGTCTACCACGCCCACACTGCCGTGCTGGTGCCCGGCAGCGGTACCTTCGGCATGGAAGCCGTGGCGCGCCAGTTCGCCAACCAGGAAAAGGTGCTCATCGTGCGCAACGGCTGGTTCAGCTACCGCTGGACGCAGATCTTTGATGCCGACAAGGGCCTGGGTGGTGGCTCCGTGGTGTGCAAGGCACGCCAGCAGGGCAGCGGCCCGCAGGCACCCTGGGCACCATGCCCTGCGGACGAGGTCGCGGCGACCATCCGCGCCGAAAAGCCCAAGGTGGTGTTTGCACCCCATGTGGAAACGGCCAGCGGCATCATCCTCTCTGACGATTACATCCGCTCGCTGACGACAGCAGCCCATGAGGTGGGTGCGCTGTTTGTGCTGGACTGCGTGGCGTCGGGCGCCATGTGGGTGGACATGCAGGCCACGGGCGTGGATGTGCTCATCAGCGCGCCTCAAAAGGGCTGGAGCGGCTCGCCTTGCTGCGCCATGGTGATGTTGAGCGAACTCGCACGCCAGGCCATCGAGGGCACGACGAGCAGCAGCTTCTCGTGCGACCTCAAGAAGTGGATGCAGATCGCCGAGGGCTACGAAAAGGGCCAGCACGCGTACCACACCACCATGCCCACCGATGCGCTGGTGCGCCTGCGCGAGGTGATGGCCGAGACGCGTGAATATGGATTTGCCAAGGTGCGTGAAGAGCAGATCGAACTGGGCGCCAAAGTGCGCGCGTTGCTCGAATCGCGCGGTTTTCCCAGCGTAGCGGCCGAGGGCTTCAAGGCCCCTGGCGTGGTTGTGAGCTACACCACCGACCCAGGCATCCAGAACGGTAAGAAGTTCCTCGAAGTCGGTTTGCAGACCGCCGCGGGTGTGCCACTGCAATGCGATGAAGGGCCGGACTTCAAGAGCTTCCGCATCGGCCTGTTTGGCCTGGAGAAGTGGCACAACGTGGATCGCACGGTGGGCCATCTGGCAAAGGCGCTGGACCAGATCGCTGTGGCCGCCTGAGAGGCCGGCCTCAGTCTCATCCCGTACGGATGACCACAGCGCAGGTCCCCGACGCCGCCGCATTGGCGCTGCGCCGCGCCAAGCGGCAGGCGCTGGGCCTGCTGATCTTGGTGACGGCGGTGTTCATCGCCACCAGCGTGGTCGAGCGCGGCCTGTGGCTCAACGGTGTGAAGGCCATGGCCGAGGCCGCCATGGTGGGCGCTCTGGCCGACTGGTTTGCGGTGGTGGCGCTGTTCCGCCGACCGCTCGGCCTGCCCATTCCGCACACGGCGGTCATCGCGCGCAACCAGGCGCGCATCGGCCGCAACCTCGCCACCTTCGTGCGCGACAAGTTCTTGGATGTGCCCTCGCTGGTGGCGCTGATCCGCCGACATGACCCCGCCGAGCGGCTGGCGCAGTGGCTTACGGCGCCGGGCAATGCGGATTTGCTGGGGCATCAGGCCACACGCCTCGCATCGGCTGCGCTGGAGACCGTGCAGGACGCACAGGTCGAGCGCTTTATTCAGAAGGCAGCGCGCGCACTGATCGGGCAGGTGGACATGTCGCGTGCGCTGGCGGCAGTGCTCGATACCCTCACGCACAACGGCCGCCACCAGGCGTTGCTGGACGATGTGCTGGCCAAGCTCACCGAACTGTTGCAGAACGAGCAGACCCGTACCTGGGTGGCACAGTCCATCGTGGCTTGGCTCAAGAAGGACCACCCGCGCACCGAAAAATTGTTGCCTACCGACTGGCTGGGCGACAAGGGCTCCACACTGCTGGCCCGCGCGCTGGAGAGCCTGATGGCCGATGTGGCGGACAACCCGCAGCACGCGCTGCGCGCCCAGTTCGATGCGGCCTTGCAGCGCTTTATCGAGCGGCTGCGCACCGACCCAGAATGGGCACGCAAGGGCGAGGAAATTCGGGCCTACCTGCAGAGCGACGCCACGGTGGGTGGCTACGTGCAGGCGCTGTGGCTGGACTTGCGCAACGCGCTACAGCGGGACCTGGCCGACCCCGATTCCGTGCTGGCGCGGCAGGTGGGCAAGCTGGGGTTGTGGCTGGGCGAATCGCTGGCGGGAGACGCGGCATTGCGGCAGTCGTTCAACCAACGTCTGGAGCGCTGGGTGGAAGGCCTCGCGCCCGATGTATCGGCGTTCATCGCGCAGCACATCGAGGACACCGTGCGGCGCTGGGGCGTGGAGGACATGACGGCGCTCATCGAACTGAACATCGGCAAGGACTTGCAGTACATCCGGATCAACGGAACCGTGGTTGGCGGCCTGATTGGCCTGGTGCTTTTTGGGGTGTCGCACCCGGCAGAGATCGCCCGCGCCGTCGCCGGGCCATAACGCCTAGGCCGGGTTCCGAGGGATGGCACCCACCCCCGACAACGGCACCACGCACATCACCCCGCGCGCACACCCAGCCAGGCCGTCCGCCGGGCTGCCCACCACGCATGCACGGCCTTGCCATACAGGATGAAGGCCAGGGCCGCGCCGATCAGCGGCAAGGCAGCGAACACCCAACCCGTGAGCCGTTCGCCGCCCAGCGCCACACCCACCAGCAGCGCAACGGCCGGGTTGACGAACGAGTAGCTGCCGGCCAGCGCGGCCGAGGTGTTCTGCAGCAGCCACAGATAGGCGTTGAGCGCCACCAGCGTGCCAAACACCAGCAAATACACCCACGCCGCCCAGGAGGTGGCGCTGACATGGCTGAGGGAGGACAGCGGCTCGAACCACAGGGCCACCACCAGCCCCATGGCGCCTCCGGTAAACCACTGGGCGGCCGAAGCCATCGCAGGCGCTGGCAGTGACAGCTTGCGCGATGCGTAAGAGCCCAGGCTCCAGCACAGGGGCGCGCCAAACGCCAGCAGTGCACCGAGCCAGGTGGAGGAAAAGTCGCCTTCCAAGGCCAGCAGCAACGCGCCGACCACGCCCAGTGCCAGCCCAATCCAGCTGGTGACGGGCACGCGCTCACCACCCCAGCGCGACCACAGCGCCAGCCACATCGGCATGGTGGTGACCACCGTCGCCATGAGGCCGGAACCAATGCCTAGCTTCTGCGCAAAGCCCACGCAGTTCATGGCCAAGAACACCATGAGGCCGCCCACCAGGGCCGAGTTGCGCCACTGCGCGCGCGTGGGCAGCGCATGGCCTTGCCACAGTGCGACGGCCAGCATCACCCCGCCTGCGCACAGAAACCGCACCGCGTTCATGAGCAGCGGTGGCATGGTTTGCAAGGCAATTCCAATGGCGAAGTAGGTGGTGCCCCACACGATGTAGACCAGCAGCAGCGCGACCGCTACCGCCCAGTTCCGCTGGGATTGCACTTGCGCATTGAAAATTGCCGGCATATTCTTCACCTGACCGAATAATTTATGGAAACCGCGAGGTTTTCGGAATTTTTACCAAAATCAGGCGGCTATGCAAGCAAATATTCAGACGGATGGCATGGACGCCAGAATTATTTCGGCGTTGGGTGCTGATGGCAGACGGTCTTACGCCGATGTGGGGGCTGAAGTGGGGCTGTCCACCGCCGCCGTGCACGAGCGCGTGAAGAAGCTGCTGGACAAAGGTGTCATCCGCCGGTTTTCGATCAGCGTGGACCCGGAGCGTGTGGGCCTGAACTTCACCGCCTTCGTGGCCATCCGCAACGACGGCGGCATCCACTGCCGCGACGTGGCGCCGCGCCTTCGTGCCATGCCCCAGGTGGAAGAACTGCACAGCGTAGCCGGCGAATACGACTTTCTCGCCAAGGTGCGCACCACGCATCCCCGCGCGCTGGAGGATGTGATCTACGAGATCAAGGCCATTGCGGGCGTGGCCCGCACCACCAGCACCGTGGTGCTGAACACCGAGTTTGAAGACCGGCCGCTGGACCTGGGCTGGTTGAATGGGGACAAGGCCGGCTGATGGGCGAGCTCATCCCATGGAGAGCAGCGCCATGAGTTCGTTGACCTCTGCCTCTGCCCATACCCACACCACCGCACTGCTGAGTTCCCAGCCCGCGCGCCGGTATGCCGTGGCCTACGCGCCCAACCCGGGCAGCCTGGGCTGGCTGGCCGGAAGCCACTGGCTGGGCCGCTGTGCGGCGCTGCTGCAGCCGCTGCGCCAACTGGACATCGAAGGCGTGGACCCTGAGGATCTGCGCCGCCTGACCGCAGTGCCCCGCCAACAGGGCTGGCGCGCGCCGCTGGTGGCGCCTTTCGCGCTGGCGCACGGGGCCGATTGGATGGCGCTGCAGCAGGCGGTGCAGGCATTGGCCCAAAGCCTAAAGCCGCTGGTGCTGCCACCCCTTCAGGTGGAGCGTGTGGGCGGCGTGTTGGCCCTGGTGCTGCCGGCATCGCACGCGGCCAATGGCGCGCTGCAGCACATTGCTGCAGCTTGCGAAGCCCGGCTGCGGCCGCTGGCGGAACCCCTGCCGTCCGCGCCGGAAATGGCTGGCCCGCAGGCGGCGCGCCCACCTTTTCGTTTCCACATGCCGATTACCGGCCCGCTCAGCGTTGTGGACGAAGCCACGCAGACCCGTGTGTTCGATGTGGCGGTGGAGTATTTTTCCGACCTGCCCGTGCTCCGGTTCAACAGCTTGGCCCTGTTTGAACAGTCCGAGCCCGGCACAGATTTTGTTTTGCTGGACCATCTGGAGATGGGTGCGTAGCTTGAGTGCGCGCCTGTTGCCGCTGTTCCACGATTGCTGATTTTTTACCTTCCTCCAATGCCTTCCAACGTCACGATCTATCACAACCCCCGCTGCGGCACCTCCCGCAACACGCTGGCCCTGATCCGCGACCGCGGCGTGGAGCCTGAAGTCATCGAGTACCTGAAAACGCCGCCGGACCGTGCCACGCTGGAGGCGCTGATCGCGGCCACCGGCGAGCCCATCATCCACGCCGTGCGCACCAAGGAAGCCCTCTTCACCGAGCTGCAACTGGACGCGCCGGGCGTGACCGACGGCCAGTTGATCGACGCCATGCTGCAGCATCCCATCCTCATCAACCGCCCCGTGGTGGTGACGCCCCTGGGCACCCGGCTGTGCCGGCCCGCAGAGCGCGTGCTCGACATCCTGCCCGCCCCATAGCAACGCGTTGGCAGGGCGTTAGTATGGCGTTGCCAAGCGCCGCTAGCGCTGCGGCACCTCAAAATCCGCCCGCGCCTGCTGCGCCTTGGCGCGCGCGTGGCAGCCTTCCAGGTGGTCGTTGACCAGGCCCATTGCCTGCATGAAGGCATACACCGTGGTGGGACCTACAAAACTCCAGCCGCGCTTTTTCAGATCCTTGGACATGGCGATGGAGGCTGGGGAGGTGGACAGCATGCGCGCCACCTCGCGCGTGATGCGCTCGGGCCGGTCGGCAGCGGCTGGCTCGTAGCGCCACGCGTAGTGCGCCAGCGAGCCGAACTCGCGGCGCAGCTCCAGCACGCGCCGCGCGTTGTTGATGGTGGATTCGATCTTGCCGCGGTGGCGCACGATGGCGGCGTCCTGCACCAGCCGCTCCACGTCGGCCCGGCCAAAGGCGGCGACCTGTTCGGCGTCAAAGTTCGCAAATGCGGCGCGGAAGCCTTCGCGCTTGTTCAAGATGGTGAGCCAGCTCAGGCCCGACTGAAAACCTTCCAGGCAGATCTTTTCGAACAGCCTGCGGTCGTCTGCCACCGGCTGGCCCCATTCGGTGTCGTGGTAGTGGCGGTACAGCGGCGTGGCCTGGCACCAGGTGCAGCGAGGGCAACCTGCTTCGTCGGCGAACAGGCCTTCGGGCAGGGCGGATGGGGGCTCAGTGGGTCCTGCAGTCATGCGCGGCATTCTAAGAACGTGTTTGCGATCTTTTCAGTCTGCTAAACACCCCATGGGCCGCTGCGCACGGCGGGCCATACCCATAAACTGCCCGCATGCGCCAGCCTTTCCTTCGCCTGCGGCCACTGGCCGTCCTCATGCTCAGCCTTGCCCTGGCGGGATGCGCCAGCACCATCGGCCCCACAAGCCCGCTGGGCTATTACTGGCAATCCTTGCGCGGCCACATGCAACTGATGCGGGCCGCAGAGCCCATTGACCGCTGGATTGCGCGGGATGACATCGCCCCAGCGCTGCGCGAGCGGCTGCAGCTGGCGCAGCGGGCCCGCGCCTTCGCGGTCACCGAGCTGGGCCTGCCCGACAACGCCAGCTACCGCCGCTATGCTGACCTCAAGCGCCCCGCTGCCGTGTGGAACGTGGTGGCGGCGCCGCCTTTCGCGCTCACCCTGCACACATGGTGTTTTCCGGTGACGGGCTGCATCGGCTACCGGGGCTACTTCACCGAAGCCGACGCTCAGGCCGAGGCCGCGCAACTGGCCACCGAAGGGCTGGAGGTGGAGGTGTATGGCGTGCCGGCCTATTCCACGCTGGGCTACATGAACTGGGCGGGCGGCGACCCCCTGCTGTCCACGTTCATCGCCTGGCCTGAGGGCGACTTTGTGCGCCTGCTGTTCCATGAGCTGGCGCACCAGGTGGTTTACGCTCAAAACGACACGCTGTTCAACGAATCGTTTGCCACGGCAGTGGAGCGCATTGGCAGCGCGCGGTGGCTGGCAACCCGTTCCACCCCCGAGGCGCGCGAGGCCTTTGCCATCAGCGAGGCACGCCGCAGTGCCTTCCGCGCGCTCACGCGGACGGCGCGTGCGAAGTTGGCAGCAGTTTATGAGCAAAAAGAGGCTCTAGCGCTTGATGAGCAAGCGCTGACAGCTATGAAAAAAGAAGCAATGCAGGCCTTTTACACGGACTATGCCGCACTGAGAGCGCGGTGGCTGACACCGCCCGGTGGCGCAGCGCCGCTGGCCACCACGGCCCAGGTGGCGGGTTATGACCGCTGGGTGGCCAAGGCCAACAACGCCAGCTTTGCCGCACAGGCCGCTTACGACGAGCTGGTTCCAGCGTTCGAAGCGCTGTTTGAGCGCGAGGGCCGCGACTGGCCCCGGTTTTATGATGCGGTGCGACAGTTGACCCGCCAGCCCTTGCCGCAGCGCCACGACACACTGCGCGCGCTGCTGGCCCCCAAGAATCCCTGAGGAGACCGCCCCATGCCCGACATCCACATCCACCGCGAACACGACCTGGGCTTTGCGCAGGCCCGCAAGATCGCTTTCTCGTGGGCCGAGAAGGCCGAAGAGAAGTTCGATATGGAATGCACCTACGAAGAAGGCGACACCGAAGACACGCTGCACTTCACCCGCTCGGGCGTCAAGGGCACGCTGCTGGTGGACGCACGGCAGTTTGAGATGAAGGCCCAGCTGGGTTTCCTGTTCGGCGCGTTCAAGGACCGCATCGAGGCTGAGATCGGCGAGCAGCTGGATGCCTTGCTCAACGCCCCAAAGCCCGCAGCCAAGAAGGCGTCAGCCACCAAAGCTGCTGCACCCGCTGCCGAGAAGAAGCCCGTCAAGTCGGCCGCATCCAAGCCTGCGCCCAAGGCCAAGAAGGCCTGAGCGCCGTCTTCACCCCATGACTGCCGCAGACCATCCGCCCTTAGCTGGCACCCCGGCGTTCGACACGCTCTCGCACCTGCTGCACACCCGCTACAGCTGCCGCGCCTTTGTGCCCTCGCCCGTGCCGCGCGCCACCATCGGCCAGGTGCTGGCCGCGGCGCAGCGCACGGCGTCATGGTGCAACGCGCAGCCCTGGCAGCTCACCATCGCCAGCGGCGCCACGCTGGCGCGCCTGCGCGATGCCCTGGCCGCCGCCGTGCCAGCCACGCCGCCGGATTCCGATCTGCCCTGGCCGCGCGAATACCGGGGTGTGTACCAGGACCGGCGCCGCGAGTGCGGGTTTGGCCTGTACGACGCTGTGGGCATCGCACGGGGCGACCGCGCGGCCTCGGCCCGCCAGGCGGCACAGAACTTCACCATGTTTGGTGCGCCGCACGTGGCCATCGTCAGCAGCGATGAAGCCCTGGGCGTGTATGGCGCGGTGGACTGCGGCGCTTACGTGAGCAACTTCATGCTGGCCGCCCACAGCCTGGGTTTGGGCGCCATCGCCCAGGCAGCGCTGGCGGCCTACCCCGCGGTGCTGCGCGAGGTGCTGGGCATTGGCACAGACCGCCACATCGTGTGCGCCATCTCGTTTGGCTGGCCTGACCCCGAGCACCCCGTCAACCACTTTCGCACCACCCGGGCCGACGTGGCCCAGGTGGTGGACTGGAGGGATTAGCCATGGCCGCCCATGCCGGCAGCGCGTTGCTCGACACCGTGCTCATCAGCGAGGTGGGGCCGCGCGATGGCTTGCAATCGGTGAAGGCCACCATGCCCACGGCCGCCAAGCTGCGCTGGATCGATGCACTGGCGGCCGCAGGGTTGCGTGAGATCGAGGTTGGCTCTTTTGTCCCCGCCCGCCTGCTGCCCCAGATGGCCGACGTGGCGGAGGTGGTGCACCACGCGCTCAGCCACGCCGGCATCACTGTGATGGCGCTGGCACCCAACCTGCGTGGCGCTGAGGCTGCATTGGCAGCGGGCGTGCACAAGGTCACCCTGCCGGTGTCGGCCAGCGCCGCCCATT
>JBCNOJ010000082.1:0-13586 GCA_039593925.1 Acidovorax sp. | reverse complement strand
CCAACATACGGAAGGCCATGGTCTTCTGATGCATCGTCGATACCGTCGACCGGACGGAAGTCTCGAAGCCGACGAAGATCAGCCGCAAGAATGGCGTGCTCGGACGCTGTGAACCCAGTCTGTTTGCACAGAGTTTGTTCCAGAAACTCAAGGAGTATTAAGAACCCTTCGTCCCAGTTGATGTTGCCGTTCTCTTGCGCCTCCCAGCGGAGCTTCTCGACTGCGCGTAAGAGCTCGCCTTGCACTGTCGGAGCCTGGCCGCGTTCCGGGACGAGGTTGTGCCAGATCCAGCTTGCGACTGTTTGATCGTCGCCGGAAGTGTCGATGCGCTGTGTCATAGGTTTTGTGACGCCTAACGTGATCCAGACCGCAAAGTCTGCGGGAGAAACTGGACCGTGCGCGATATTGTGGACATTGAATTCTGCTGGAGGCGGCTTGCAGCATTGCTTTGCAAGGGATGACCTTTTGATGGTCTCACCGCACTTATTGATGAAACGACGCCCGCAAGCAAAGCCCATGCAGCTGACAGCACCATAAAAACGCGCCGGCTCTTTCAAGCTTGGGGACCCTGTGCACAAATCAATTCGCCGTGTGCGTCAGCGGTCTCGGGGCCTCTGCCACATTGCAACACTCGCAATAGCTATTGCTGCGTTTTGCGCCTTGCAGCCCATCCCGATCCGCTGCGCTCACTTCCTGCTTGATTCGTGCAGAGCGTCCCTGGCGCTCCAATTCAACCAGGGGCCCTTTCTGAAGCCAACTTAAATGGCAATTCCCTCAGCGTCTTCCCCGTAATTTGCGCAATCGCGTTGGCAAACGCGGGGGCCAGGGGCGGTAGCCCAGGCTCGCCCATGCCTTTTGGTGGATCCGCACTCGGCAGGATGTGCACTGTCACCTGGGGCATGTCGGTGATGCGCGGCACGGCGAAGTCGCCAAAATTGCTCTGCTCTACCATGCCGTCCTTGAGCGTGATCGCGCCGCCCGGCAGGCACATGGACAAGCCCATCACCGCCGCGCCCTGCACCTGAGCTTCCACGCTTTTCGGATTCACCGCCAAATTGCAGTGCACGCCAGCCGTGATGGTGTGCAGTTTGGGCGTGCCGTCTTTCACGGATGCTTCCACCACATAGGCCACCACCGACTCGAACGACTCGTGCACCGCCACGCCCCAGGCGCGGCCAGCGGCCAGCTTTTTCTTGCCGTAGCCCGACTGCGCCACGGCCAGTTGCAGCGCGGCCTTGTGGCGCGGGTGCTTGTCGCCCATCAGGGCCATGCGGTAGGCAACAGGGTCTTGCTTGCTGGCACGGGCGACTTCGTCGATGAGGGTTTCCATGACGTAGGCGGTGTGGGTGGACCCCACGCTGCGCCACCAAAGCACCGGCACGTTCACATCGGGGTGGTGCACCGACAGTTTCATGGGCACGTCATACGGCTCGCGCATGCCTTCGATGGCGGTCGCATCAATGCCGTTCTTGACCATGAAAGCCTCGAACGGCGAGCCTTTAACGATGGACTGGCCGACGATGGTGTGGTCCCACGCCAGGATTTTTCCTTGCGCGTCAAAACCGATTTCGGCGCGGTGCACGTGCATGGGGCGGTAATAGCCACCCTTGATGTCGTCCTCGCGGCTCCACAGGGTGCGCACCGGGGCGTTCAGGCCCGCGCTGCGCGCGGCCTGGGCCACGCCACAGGCTTCCACCACGTATTCGCTGCTGGGAATGGCGCGGCGGCCAAAGCCGCCACCGGCCATCTGCGTGTGCACCTTCACGTTCTGCGGCTGCAGGCCCAGCGTCTTGGCAGCAGCCATGGCGTCCAGGCCGGGCATCTGGGTGCCCATCCACAGCTCGGCTTTGTCACCATCCAGCTTGACGGTGCAGTTGAGTGGCTCCATGGGCGCATGCGCCAGGTAGGGGAAGACAAACTCGGCGCTGATCTTGTGGGCCGCGCCTGCCAGCGGCGCCATGTCGGCCTGCATCGCTACATTGCCGGGTTTGGCGGCCAGTTCACGGTATTGGGCGAGAAGCGCTGTGGTGTCGGGCTTGCCCACTGCGCTCGTGTCCCATTCCAACTTCAGCGCATCGCGGCCCTGTTTAGCAGGCCAATAGCCATCGGCCACGATGGCCACACCCTCGCCGCCGCGGTCGGTGGGCACGCGCAGCACGGCCTTCACGCCCTTGATGGCTTTGGCTGCAGAGTCGTCCAGCGACTTCACCCTGGCGCCGAACACGGGCGGCCGCGCCACCACGGCCGTCAGCATGCCGGGCAGGCGCACGTCGATGCCGTAGTCCTGCTGGCCGCTCGACTTGGCCTTGGCATCCAGCCGCCCGGTGGGCTTGCCGATCAGGCGGAACTGTTTGGGGTCCTTCAAGGTCACCTTTTCAGGCACGGGCTGCTTCATGGCAGCTTCGGCCAACTGGCCGTAGCCCAGCTTCTTGCCGCCGGGGCCGACCACAAAGCCGTTGCTGGTGCGCAGGGCCGAAGCGCCCATACCCCACTGCGCAGCAGCGGCCCCGACCAGCATGGCGCGGGTGCGCGCACCCAGCTCGCGGTATTGGGTGTACGAGTTCTTGATGGAGTTGGAGCCGCCCGTGAGGTGCATGCCCATCAACGGATCGGCATAGGCCATGTTCGCGTCGCCGTGCACGCTGCGCACCTTGCTCCAGTCAGCATCCAGTTCTTCCGCCAGGATCATGGGCAGGCCGGTCTGCACGCCCTGGCCAAAGTCCAGCCGGTTGATGGTGACAGTGACGGTGCCATCGGGATCGATCCGCACAAAGGCGGAGGGTTGCTCGAAGGGCTTGAGGCCAGCGGGTGCTGCGGCGCTGGCGCCAGCGCCCTGTGCGCCCGCAACCAGCGGGTAGGCCCCCAGTGCAAAGCCCGAGGCAGCGGCGGCCTTGAGAAAGGTGCGGCGCGCCACGCCATCGGCGGCAGAGGCGTTTGCTTCAGTATCGATAGCGCCTTGCGCTTTATCCATCAGCGCAAGAAGGCCTTTTGGCATGTAATCGCGGGCGGTTTGAGCGTCGAAATGCATGGTGTTCTCCTGCTCGTTCTTGGGTCTTAAGCCAGGGACTTGGCGGCGTCGTGGATGGCGGCGCGGATGCGCACATAAGTACCGCAGCGGCACACGTTGCCGGCCATGGCGGCGTCGATGTCGGCATCGGTGGGCTTCATCTTGCCCTTGAGCAGCGCGGTGGCACTCATGATCTGGCCGCTTTGGCAGTAGCCGCACTGGGCTACGTCGTGTTTCACCCAGGCCGCGTGGACGGCCTTGCCCACCTTGTCGTTGGCGGCCACGGATTCAATCGTGGTGATCTTTTGCCCAGCCGCTGCCGCGATGGGCGTGACACACGAGCGGATGGGTGCGCCGTTCAGGTGCACGGTGCAAGCCCCGCACAGGGCCTGGCCGCAGCCGAACTTCGTGCCGGTCATGCCCAGCGTGTCGCGCAGGGCCCAGAGGATTGGGGTGGACTCGTCGGCGTCGACCGCCGTGTCTTTGCCATTGATGTTCAAAGTGGGCATCGTGAAGCTCCTTGGGGTGAAGGACAGCGCTCAAAAGCACAGCGCAAAAAGGTGTGGCTTGGCTGGGTCCGACCCGCCTGCGCCACTTGTTGTTTTAAGAGAATATTTATTCGATTAAATCGCAAAAATCAGCCCTCTGCTGGCGCTCGGCCTCAGGCCTTGATGGCATCCCAGCACAGGCCAAACGCCATCTGGTGCATGGCCTCGTCGTCGGGCAGCACCTTGGTGCGGATCAGGTTGCCCGTCTCGCGCACGGAGCCCACCAGGCTGGCCGTGAGCAAGGGAATGGGCACCGCCTTCAAAATCTCCTGCTGCTGGCCCTCCTCCATCAGCGCAAAGAAGCCCGCCATGAGGCGGGTCGAGAACTCGCGGTTGCCTTCGGTGAACCAGGGCGAGTTGTAGTACTGCTCCTGGAACACGACCTCGGCGTACTGGTCCAGCCGGTGGCGCAGCAGGTTGCCCCAGGCCCTGCGCACCCGTGCGCGGTAGGGCATGTCGGGCTCGATCCCTTCCATGATGCGAGCGGCGGTCACCGTCTTGGCGTCCTGGTAAAGCTGGCTGATGAGTTCGTTCTTGGACGGGTAGTAGACGTACAGCGTGCTCGTGGCCACGCCCGCTGCGCGGGCGATTTCTGCCAGCGTCAGGCCGCTCAGGCCCGTCTGGGCCACCAGTTCGAAGGTGGCCTGGGCGATGGCGCGCTGCTTTTCGTCGTCTTTGGGTTTCATCAGCGCGCCAATGTAAGCGAATTTTCATTCGGCAACAAGCCAAAACCAACCGCCCCACACCTTGACCCGCCGCAGCTTGGCTCCGCATGTCGGCGTGCACAATCGCGCCATGACCACCTCCATCGCCGACCTCCGCAAAAGCTACGAGCGCGCCGAGCTCAACGAAGACGCCTCGCACGCCGCCCCGCTGCAGCAGTTTGACCAGTGGCTCAACGAAGCCATCAATGCCCAGGTGCCCGAGCCCAATGCCATGACCCTGGCCACCGTGGGCAGCGACCTGCGCCCCAGCACGCGCATCGTGCTCATCAAGGGATACGACGAGCGCGGCATCGTCTGGTTCACCAACTACGACAGCCGCAAAGGCCGCCAGATTGCCGGCAACCCGTATGCCGCGTTGCAGTTCCATTGGGTGGAGCTGGAGCGCGTGGTGCGCATCGAAGGCGTGGTGGAAAAGGTCAGCGACGAGGAAAGCGACACTTACTTCAACAGCCGCCCGCTGGACTCACGCATCGGCGCCTGGGCCAGCCCGCAAAGCCAGGTCATTCCAAGCCGCAGCGTGCTGGTGACCAACGCCGCCAAGTACGGCGCACAATTTCTGCTCAAGCCCCCTCGCCCGCCGGACTGGGGCGGTTACCGCTTGAAGCCCGACCAGTGGGAGTTCTGGCAGGGCCGCAAGAGCCGCCTGCATGACCGCCTGCGCTCCCGCCCGGACGGCAGCGGCTGGGTGCGGGAGCGGCTGGCGCCCTGAGAATGGTTTTCAGGCAGCACGCGCGGCGGCCTCAGCCGGCCGCCACCCAGCGGGTCACACACACGATAACCACCGGCATCGTCACCAGGCCCAGCGCGGTGGACACCGCCACGCTGGCCGTCACCTCGTCTTCGGCCACCGCGTAGCGCTGCGCGAACAAAAACACGTTGGCGCCCACCGGCAGCGAGGCCGCCACGATCATCACCGCCAGCGGCAGGCCCGAGAGGCCCAGCGCCAGCCCCAGCGCTGCCAGCACCAGCGGATGCACCACGCACTTGACCACCGAAATGCGCAGGGCCGCCTTGAAGTGGTGGCCGACCTTGGTGAACGCCAGCGTGACGCCCACCAGCAGCAGCGCAATCGGTCCCAGCGCCTGGCCCAGCAGCAGCAGCGGTTTATCGACCACCTGAGGCACCACCAGACCCGTTTGCGCAAACAGCAATCCCGCGATGATGGGCAGCGGAACCGGGTGCACGATGCCGTTGCGGATCGCCTGCAGCACGGTGCGCCACATCGGCGGCTTCACACCGCCGCCGCGCCCGGCATGCTCGCGCGCGGCGGCCAGCTCGAACACCACCGTGGCGGCGGTGAGCAGGATGAGCGAGTGCACTGAAATGAGCGTGAACAAGGTCACCAGCCCCGCATCGCCGAACACCAGCCCGACCAGCGGCACGCCAATCATCAGCGTGTTGCTGAAGGTGTTTGCCAGAGCCCGCGCTGCTGCCAGAGTGTTGAAGCCCTGCACCGCCAGCGTGACCGCGTACACGATGCCAAACGCCACGAAGTAGATCCCCACGGGGCCGAAATCCAGGTCTTCGATGTGCACCGTGCTCATGGTGCGAAACAGCAGCGCGGGGGTGAGCACCATGAAGACCAGGTTGGCCAGATCCTTCACGGCACCCGCCCGTATCCAGCCGCGCCGCCCCACGCCGTAACCAATGGCGATGAACAGGATGACGGGGATCAAGGAGGTGAAGACGGCGGAGTTCAAGATGCAGCAGGTGAGAGGGGACCGGCGGTCGGCAAGCGTCCAAGCAGGCAGGCAGGGGGCTGTATTGTGGCGCGTCACATCAGGGTTCACCCGCAGATGGCGGCCTGACTACTATCAAATAGATAGCTATCAGCGCTTTCTGGGTAAGCGCTAGACGGCAAAAATGCTTAAAGCCGTAGAGCATGGCGATACTGGCGGCTTACTGGCCCTGTGAATGCGATTCAATGCCCAGCCCCACCCTGCCCTTTTCCATTGTCCGTCTGAGCCCGCAGCATGCGCCGCTCATGGAGCGCGTCAACACCCTGTTCGGCGAGGTGTTTGGCGACGACGCGAGCTACTGCCGCCAAAGGCCCAGCGCCGAGTACCTGCAGCGCCTGCTGGCCCGCGACACCTTTGTGGCGCTGGCTGCCCTGGACGCCACCACCGGTCAGCCCATAGGCGCCCTTGCCGGGTACGAGCTGCCCAAGTTCGAACAAGAGCGCAGCGAGTTCTATATCTACGACCTGGCCGTGGCGCCCAGCCACCGCCGCCAGGGCGTGGCCACCGCACTGATCGAGCAGCTCAAAGCGATTGCGGCGGCGCGTGGAGGCTACGTGATCTTTGTGCAGGCCGACACTGGCGAGGAGGATGCGGCGGCCATTGCGCTGTACACCAAGCTGGGCGTTCGCGAGGAGGTGTTGCACTTTGATATTGCGGTGCCCAGCGGCGGTGACAGAATCAAGCCATGAGCACTTCTACCTCTTCCTTCATCTCCCAAGCCGACGGTACCAAGGTCACTACCTACACCTGGTCCGACGCAGCTGGCCCGCAACCTACCGGCGTGGTGCAGATCGCCCACGGTCTGGCTGAGCACGGCGAGCGGTATGACCGCTTTGCCAGGGCATTGAATGCCGCCGGGTTCATCGTCCACGCAGTCGACCACCGGGGGCATGGCCGCACGGCCGATGGCAAGCTGGGTGACTTCGGCGCGGCCGGTTTTGGCGGCCTGGTTGCGGATGTGGCCCAGTTCGGTGCGGCCTTGCGCACCCAGCACAGCCAGGTGCCGCTGTTCCTGTTTGGGCATTCAATGGGCTCGTTTGCAGCGCAGGCAGCGCTGCTGGAGCACTCGTCCACCTGGTCCGGCGTGGTGTTGTCTGGCTCCACCACACTCGACGTGGTAGCGGCCAACATGGCGAACGCGCCAGCAGACGCACCCGCTGGGCTCGAAGCTTTCAACGCTGGGTTTCAGCATCGCACGGGGTATGAATGGCTCTCGCGCGATGAGGCCGAGGTGGATGCCTATGTGGCCGACCCCTGGTGCGGCTGGGATGTGCCGCCCGATGTGATTCCGTCGCTGTTCGCACCGGCGCCCCGCCTGGCCGACCCTGCCTTGCTGTCAAAAATTCGCAGCGACTTGCCCATTCTGATCGCCTCGGGCGATGCCGACCCGCTGGCAGGCGGTGGTGCACTGATCGAGTTGCTGGGGCAACGCTACCGCGACGCCGGCGTGGCCGATGTGACCGTCAAGCTGTACCCCGCCGGGCGCCACGAAATCCTGAACGAAACCAACCGCGACGAAGTCACTGCCGACATCGTGGCCTGGCTGCGCAAGCAAGCCGCGTAAACGAGGGCATACGCTGGCGCGCGCCCAGGTGGCGCTGCTACGCTGTGGCGCGCAGCCCGCAGAGCCCTTCCACCAGCATTTGAACGCTGCTCAGGCCCGCGCCCTCGGGCGTCACGCAGATGAGCAATTGGCGCTGAGCCCAGGCATCACTCAGGGCCAGCGTGCGGGTGCCGTTGCCGCTGGCATGGCGCAACGCAGCACTCTGTGGCATCACGGCGGCACCCGCACCTGCCGCCACCAGTTGGGCGACCGCATCGAAACCACCCAGCCGCACGCGGTGGCGCGGCACACGCCCGCTGCGGCTGGCCTGGGCGGCCAGAAACCGGCTGAGGCCGCTGTCGCGCGGTAGCCCGACCAGGGGGTGCTCCAGCAACTCGCTGTAGGCGATGGCGCGCCGCCGCCCCATCGGCCAGTGGCGCGGCAGCACAGCCACCAAGCGGTCGTTCAGCCAAGGGCGTACCTGCAATCCGGCGGTATCCACGTGGTCTGCCACGATGCCCACATCGGCCGTGCCACGGCGCAAGGCATCGATGATGGCTTCGCTGGGCAGTTCCTGCACGTCCACATCGAGATCGGGTGTGGCGCTCAGAAACTGGCCGATGCGGCCCGGCAGGGCCTCGGACATGGCGGCCGTGTTGCACAGCAGCCGCAGGGTGCCGCGCAACCCCTGTCCAAAGCTCGCCATGTCCACATGCAACGATTCCAGCTCTGCCAGAACGCGGTGTGCGTGGCGCGCCAGGGCACGCCCGGCATCCGTCAGTGCCGCGCCAGATTTTGAACGCTCCATCAACCGGGTGCCGGTCGCGCTCTCCAGCGCCTTGAGCCGCGCGCTGGCCGCCGCGAGTGACAGGTTGACTGCCGCAGCTGCGGAGGTGATCGTGCCGTGCTCCACCACGGCAGCAAACAGGTGCAGGTCGAACGGATGGATGCGGTAGTCAACAGTGCGGCGCGGCTGGGTCATGGCCTCATCCTACGGATTTCCCGAAGGATGGCTACGCAGCAATGCGATGGACAGCACGGCCCCCTGCACGAACCATAGGGCCATGGACACATTGCAATGGTTGATGACTGCGGTGGTTTTCACCATCGCCGGGGCAGTGAAGGGCGTGACCGGCATGGGCTTGCCCACCGTGGCCATGAGTTTGCTGGGCCTGTGGATGGCGCCAGCGCAAGCCGCCGCGCTGCTGGTGGTGCCTTCGCTGGCCACCAACGTGGCGCAATGCCGGGGCCCACATTGGCGCACCCTGACAAGGCGGCTTTGGCCGGGGTGGGTGGCGATCTTCGCCGTGACCGTCGCCGCGCCCGGATTCAGCGGCACCACGTCCGCAGATTCCGCCCGGCAGTGGCTCGGGTGGATTCTTGTCGCCTACGGCGCGTGGGGGCTGTGGCGCCCCATCCTGCCGGACCTGTCTGCACGAAACCGCTGGCTGAGCGCCGTGGCCGGGGCAGCCACAGGCGTGATCACGGCGGCGACGGCCGTCTTCGTTCTGCCCTGGGTGCCCTATCTGCAGACACTGCGGCTGGACAAAGACCAGATGGTGCAGGCACTGGGGCTGTCTTTTACCGTTGCCACGGTGGCACTGGCGGTGCGCGTGCAAGCATCGGCCTTGCCAACCTGGTGGACCGCAGGGGGGGCGATGGCCGCAGGCCTTGCGCTGGCGAGCGCTTTTGCGGGCATGAAAGCTGGAGAGGCGTTGCGCAGCCGGCTGGCAGGCGCGATGTTTCAAAAAGTGCTGTTTGGGGTATTCGTCGCCCTGGGCTTGGCCAACCTGGCGCGTGCCGGGTGATGTCGAAAGCGAAAGCACTAGGCCGCCCATGAACCTGCTGCCCCTGGCTGTACTGCTGGAGCAGGCTTACCGGCTGGCGCTGGATGCGCAAGACCCGGGCACTCTTGCCGCAGCCACGGCAGGCACAGACACAAATCCCGTCTCTGAACTGATCGATATGCTGGACGAGGCGCGCGTTGAGCTGCTCGCCCTACACCGCTCCATGCAAGCGGACTTAGCAGCGCAAGCGGTGACGCCGCCTCAAGGCGCCACGCACACGCCCAATGACTGGCTTTTGGCCCGGTACATGGCGGCGTCGGCTGCGCGCAGGTAGTCGTCGACCGTCGCCAGCCTGGAGGCACTGCTGACCAAACCCACACTCGCCCCACTGATCACGGTGTGCTCCGCGATCACATAAGGTGCTGCAAGGGCGAAGGCGATCTGTTGGGCGCGTTGGCTGGCTTCGGCGAGGTCGATGGACTCCAGCAGCACATTGAACTCGTCGCCACTCATTCTCGCGACCAGATCCACCGCCCGCACACAGGATTCGAGCCGCCGCGCCACCTGCTTCAAAAGTTGGTCGCCCACATGGTGTCCGTAGCTGTCATTGACGGCCTTGAACCCATTGAGATCCAGCAGCAGCACTGCGAACATTGGGGTTGCATCGCGCGTCGGAACGCCATCACCGCTTCGCGCATCGCTTTCCGCATCGCTCTGTTGCTGCGCAATGAGTTGCGCGAGGCGATCGCGAAACAACGGTCGGCCGGGCAAGTTGGTCAGCGCGTCGTAGGAGCTGCCGCGCTCGGCCAGATCGCTCAGCGACCCGGCCATGCGCACCGCAACGCCCTCTTCGAACTCGGCGAGCCCGCGCCAATTGACCCAGACCAGCTTCTCGGCCCCGTTGAACGCGCGAAAGTCCACTGAAAAGTTAGCGCTGTCGCCAGCAAGGTGCCGGCGGTAGGCCTCCTGCACGCGGGAGCGATCCTCCGGGTCGATGAGCTGTTCGAGAAAGCGCCAGCCTCCGCCATACACGTGATCTTGGCTACCCCGCCCGACGATCTGGAGAAAGCGCCCGGACACATGCAAGGTGTCCTTTCGCAAGTCCCAAGACCAGATGCCGTCGTTAGACCCGCGGGTCGCCAGCGAATAGCGGTTTTCAGAGCGCACCAGTTCGAGTTCGGTGTTTTTCTGCCGGGTGACGTCGATCATCAGGCCGATCATGCGATTAGGCCGACCCGACTCGACCACTGCCCGGCAAAGATCCCGCACCCACACGACCTTGCCCGACTTGGCAATCAGCCTGTAGCTCATCTCGTAAGCATGGCTGTGCGTGGCGTTGTAGGCAGCATCGTCGATGCGCAGTGCTTCCTCCAGATCGTCGGGGTGCACATGCGCCCGCCAGAAGCCGGGGTCGGCCCGCCATTCCTCGACGGAATAGCCGAACAACCGCTCGACCTGTGGGCTTAAAAACGTATTGCCCACGCCGATCTCAGCTTCCCAAACCACACCGTCGATGGTCTCCAGCAAGCGCAGAAAGCGCTGACGGACCTCCACCAGCACCTGCTCGGTGACCTCGGTGACTTCGATCAGCACACCCTGGCGGCTGATCACCCGCTCTGCCGCATCCGTCTCAGGGTGGAACTGCAGACGCACCCAGCGGTAGTTCCCGTCGGCAAAGCGCAAGCGAAACACCGGCATGCCCGAGCGCATGGTGCCGACGTCGTCGGGGTGCACGAACTCCAGCAAAGACCTGCCAAGCGCCTCCGCGACCGAATGGCCGGTGAGCTTGTGCCATGCGGGGTTCAGGTACGTGATTTCCCACACTGCGTCGGTCTGCACCACCGCCTCGGGAAGCAGTTGCAGCAGGTTCGCAGACGGCGTGGGACTGGTGGGCATGCAGGGCTATCGCAAATGGGTCAGATACATGCAGGGCCGCGCTATACAAGTCCAGCGTGTCACACAACCCGCTCCAGTCGGTCTGAGGTGCCAATCGGCGTCCTGGAGTGGGTTACGCGCCTTCAATGGGACAAAGTCAGCATCGCCTTAACGGATCGGAAAATCAACCACGTGAAAGCGAGTATGGCACGCATCCAGCCCCTTGGTTCCGTCGGTTTGGAGCCGCAATGTGAGCGAGCCAGCAACGCCGCCCGGGCCACTGGCCCGCTCACATCCGGCTGGCACCACCCGTCAGAACGCCACCTTCACCCCCAGAGTCAGGTTGCGGCCCATCAACGGCGCGGCGGTCTTGATGAACGAGGTGTGCGCGTACGCCAGGCGGTCCGTCAGGTTGTTGGCCTTCAGGTACACCTGCCAGGGCGTGCCGCTGGCCAGTTGCCCGTTGTAGGCCACGCCCAGGTTCAGCATGCCGTAGCCGGGGGTGCTGGTCTCGAAGTCGGCCACGCGGTTCTGGCGTGCCACCTGCACCCATTCCACCTGGCCTTCCCAGGCGTTCCAGTTGGCATCCAGGCGCACACCGACGCGCGTGGCCGGAATGCGCGGCAGGTTGCCGCCTGCATCGATTTGGGCGCGCACCGTATCGCCGAACAGCGTGACGCCCATGTTGCGGTTGAGGCGCTGGCGCACCTGGCCTTCAATACCGGTGAAGGTGGCATCGGCCTGGCTGTACTGCAGCAACTGCAGGCCGTCCAGCTCATCCAGCGTGCGACCGTAGATGTAGTTGTTGACCTTGTTGCGGAACACGCTCACGCCAAAGGTGGTGTCACCGGCGGTCTTCTTGAGGCTCACGTCAAAGTTCTGCGAGGTTTCGGAGCGCAGGTTGGTATCGCCACGCTCGTAGGTGCTGGTGGCCATGTGCAGACCCCGTGCGTACAGCTCCTCGGCCGAAGGCGCACGGCTGGCGCGCGTGAACGAAGCACCCACCTGGTAGCCGGGTGTGAACTTCCACACCGCACCAAGCGATGCGGACGTGCCGTTGTGGCGGCGCTCGATGTCGCTGGTCTCGGCGCGGGCGGTCTGGCGGTCGTGGCGCAGCGCGGCCTCAAAGCGCCAGTCGCCCAGGCGGTACTCCTCTAGCACGAAGAAGCCCGTGCGGCGGGTGACGGTGGGCTGCACGTAGGCCTCTTCGCCCTCGGCGCTGAACTTGCGCTGCGAGGTCTGCAAGCCAATGACACCTTTGAAGCCGGCAATGGGCTCGTGCTGCAACTCGACGCGCGTGTCATACGCCTTGTTCTTGAAGGTGGTGCTGACCGCGCCGTCCTCCACCTCGTCGTGCTGGTAGTCCGTCACCCCCGCGCGCAGGCGCAGTGCCGAAAAGCCGGCGAAGGGGTTGCGAAGCTCGCCGCGGACGTCCAGGCGCTCGCTGCGCAGGTCCACCACGGGCACGTCGCCATGGTCGTGGTCATGATCGCCGTGGTCGTGGCCATCTTCCTCGTCGTGGTCGTGAGAGCCGCAATGCAGGCTGTTGCCATGGGTGTGGCAACCCTCAAAGCTGTGGTTGTGGCCCGGCAGGCCGTACCGGGCGGTCTGCCGGGTGTAGGCCGCGCCCAGGTAACCCCGGTCGCCCACCCACGACAGGCCCACGCTTCCCGTGTCCGTGCGGTTGAAGCTGCCCAGCACCTTGCGCGCGGGCTCGCCCTCGGGTGCCCAGCCTTTGCCCACGCGGTAGTCGCCCGCATCGCGCGCCACGCCTTCCACGTGCACGGCGAGGTTGCCGGTGCCGCCGGTCAGCGAGAAGGCGCCCGCCCCTTCGCGCGCACCGCTGTTGGCGCGCAGCTCGGCACTGCCTTCATAGCCCTTTTGCGGTATGGCGGTGGGAATCTTGCCGTCCTGCACGTTGACCACGCCCCCAACGGCGCCATTGCCATACACCAGGGCCGAGGGGCCGCGCAGCACTTCGATCTGCGTGGCCAGCATGGGCTCGGACACCACGGCGTGGTCGGGGCTGATGGTGGAGGCATCATGCAGCTCGGCGCCGTCGGAGAGCACCTTGACGCGCGGGCCGTCCATGCCGCGGATGATGGGGCGGCTGGCACCGGCGCCAAAGTGGCTGCTGGTGATGCCCGGCTCGCCATTGAGCGTCTCGCCCAACGTGGCCTCGCGGCGGCGCACCAGTTCATCGCCCTCCAGCACGGTGGCGGGCGTGGTCATGTCGCTGGCGCCCAATTGCAGGCCGCTGGCGGACACGGTGACAGGCGGCAGCGACGCGTCGGCTTTGTCGGCTGCAACCGGTGTCTGGGCGTGGGCCAGCGGTAGAGCGGATGAGAGTGCCAGCGCTGCT
>JBCNOJ010000081.1:0-13631 GCA_039593925.1 Acidovorax sp. | reverse complement strand
CATGGCCTTTTCGGTGGGTCGCGCTGGCAGTAGTCTTTGGATTTTGCGCGGCTGTCGCACTGTGGGCTTTCGAGTTTGGAAAATCCATCGCTGGCTTGGACACTGTGTCGCGCGATGAGTTGCTGAAGCTGCGTGCAGAGGTTACGCGGTTGCGGGAAGAGGGCAACGAGCAGCAGACCGTTGCGCACACGGCCGAAAGCTTGTTGGTGGCGGAACGCGCTGCCAAAGAGAGTCTGATGGCCCAGGTGCGGCAGCTGGAGAGCGACAACCGCACCTTGCGCGAGGATCTTGGATTTTTTGAAAAACTGCTGCCAGCGGCTTCTGGCGATGGACTGGCGATTCGCGGTCTGCAAGCCGAAGTGCTGGGTGGCATGCAATTGCGCTGGCAGGTGCTGGTGATTCAGGCGGTGCGCAATGCGCCGGATTTCAATGGAAAGCTGGAGCTGGTGCTCTCGGGCACCCAGGATGGCAAGGCGTGGACGCAGACCCAGCCACCCCAGGGCCAACCCTTGCAGGTCAAACAGTACCGCCGCATCGAAGGGGTGCTGAATCTGCCCGCCAACGCCGTGGTAAAAACCGTGACCGCACGGGTGTTGGACGGCGCCTCCGTTCGCACGACCCAGACCATGGTGCTCGATTGATCAGATTGCCCGAACCCTGTTGGACGGGGGCTGACCTCTCCATGCTGGCCCAATGCGGAAGTGCTCATCAGGCATTTCCTTCTACTTTTTGCCATCGGCCGGTGGCCGCGCGGCCCATTCGCAACTAGGAGTGCTCCCCATGTTTTCTCGTAAAAAGCAACCGCCCATCAAGAGCCTGATTGCGGAAGGCACCAAGATCGAAGGCGACGTGCAGTTTGCCGAAGGGATGCGCATCGATGGTGAAGTGGTGGGCAACATCCGTTCTGGCACCGACCAGCCCAGCATCGTGGTGATTTCGGAAACTGCCCGGGTGGAAGGGGCCGTGCACGGCGACCATGTCATCGTCAATGGTCAGGTGATCGGTCCGGTGCACGCCAAGGAACTGCTGGAGCTTCAGCCAAAGGCGCGGATTACGGGCAATGTGCATTACAAGGCGCTGGAGATGCACCAGGGCGCGATGATTGCAGGCCAGATGTGCCCTGCAGCCCAACTGGTGGAGGAAAAGCCCCCACTCAAGTTGGCGTCAAATGGGCAGTGATCTGAATTCCCGAGCGGTTTGCAGTAGTATTCACCGCCAGCTTTGAACCCGGAGTACCCCATGAGCGCCGTTGCCGAAAACATCCAGACCGACATGCCCGCCCCCATCCTGTTCACGGACAGTGCTGCCGCCAAGGTGGCGGACCTGATCGCGGAGGAAGGTAACCCTGACCTGAAACTGCGCGTGTTTGTGCAAGGTGGCGGTTGCTCGGGCTTTCAGTACGGTTTCACGTTCGATGAAATCACCAACGAAGACGACACCACCATGACCAAGAACGGTGTGTCGCTGCTGATCGATGCGATGAGCTACCAGTACCTGGTGGGCGCCGAGATTGACTACAAGGAAGATCTGCAAGGCGCACAGTTCGTCATCAAGAACCCCAATGCCACCACCACTTGCGGCTGTGGTTCCAGCTTCTCGGCCTGAAGCCATTCAGCGCCATGCAATAACAAAGCCGCCCCCGGGCGGCTTTGTTATTGGTGCAACGTGCGCGCTGTGGTGATGAGTGCACGGCGAAGAGGGGACTCACGCTGGGTAGATGGCCCCTAAAACCCTCGGGCCTGCGGCCCCGGTAACGCCCGGCAGGTTGCCGGGCGCACCCGTCAGCGCCTGCCGTGCCAGCCATGCAAAAGCAGCGGCCTCGACCTGCAGGGCGGGCAGGCCCAGCGTGTCGGTGGGCACCACCTGAAGGCCGGGGCAGTGGGCCTGCAGGCGCTGCATGAGGTGGGTGTTCAATGCGCCGCCTCCGCAGACGGCCAGCACGGACCTATCTTTTTGATAGCTGTCGGCGCTTATTGAGCAAGCGCTGGCGGTGAATTCGGTCAATGTGGCTTGAACGTCCACGGGTGCAGCAGGCGGAAAGGCTTGGAGATGCGCCCTGAGCCAGGGGGGGTTGAACAGGTCGCGCCCGGTGCTTTTGGGTGGCTGCCGGTGCAGGAACGGCTCCTGCATCAGCTGCGCCAAAAGGTCGGGCAGCACCTGGCCGCTGGCAGCCCAAGCCCCGCCAGCATCGAAGGGCTGGCCCGTGTGCTGCTGGCACCAATGGTCCATCAAGGCATTGCCGGGCCCGCAGTCAAAGCCCAGGACATCACCGTTCGCACCCAGCACGCTGAGGTTCGAGATTCCGCCGATGTTCAGCACCAGCACAGTGCGCCCTGGCTGCCCGAAAACGCCCTGGTGAAACGCAGGCACGAGGGGGGCGCCTTGTCCTCCTGCTGCGACATCCCGGCTGCGGAAGTCGCCCACCACCGGGACGCCCGTCAACTCGGCAAGCAGGGCGCAGTTGTTCAACTGCAGTGTGTACCCGGGGGATTCGAATTCCTGCGGACGGTGGCGCACAGTTTGTCCGTGGGCGCCCACAGCGCGGATGGAGCCAGCAGGATGGCCGCTTTGCCTGAGGAGGGTGTGCACCACCTCGGCATAAGCGCGCGCCAAGGCATTGCCTGCGAGGGCGGCGCGGTGCAGCTCATTGTCGCCAGGAGTGTTCAAGGCGAGCAGCTCGTCCCGCAGAGCGGGATCGAACGCCGCGCTGGCATGGTGGCTGACGGCCATGCGGCCGTCCGCAAAACTCACCAGCACCCCGTCAATGCCGTCCAGCGAGGTGCCCGACATCAGGCCGATGTACAGGTCCGACATGGCCTTTAGCGTGCGAAGGGAGTGCGGAATGCTGGGGTGAGGGGAATAAGCTGGAAAAGCTCAGTCTGCGCTGGCCTGCTGGATCAGTGCTGCGGCAGACAGCTGCACGCGCATGTTGCTGGCCAGGCGGTCAAACGCAGCGCGACCAGCGGCCGAGACCGGTGCCGCGGCTTCGCTTTGCGCCACGATGGTCATGGGGTCCTGGTGCTGACCGTTCACGCGGAACTCGAAGTGCAGGTGCGGGCCGGTGGCCCAGCCGGTGGCGCCTACGGCGCCCAGCGTCTGGCCTTGTTCCAGCGATTGGCCCTGGCGCACGTCAATGCGGCTGAGGTGGGCGTAAACCGTGACGTGCTGGTTGCGGTGCTTGACGAACACCACATTGCCGTAGCCGTTCTGCACGCCCGCGAATTCCACCACACCATCGCCGACGGTGCGCACAGCGGTGCCTGTGGGGGCCGCGAAGTCGGTGCCAAGGTGGGCGCGCCAGGTCTTCAAGATGGGGTGCATGCGCATCTTGAAGCCGCTGGTCACCCGTGAGAACTCCACGGGCGAGGCCAGGTATGCGCGGCGCATGCTTTCGCCGTCCAGCGTGTAGTAAGCCCCCTTGGCGGTGGGCGACTCCTGGAACCAGACCGCCTCATGGGTCTTGCCGTTGTTGATGAATTCGGCGCTGAGCACGCGGCCGGTGGACAGTGGTTCGCCATCGGCTTCCAGAGTTTCATACACCACCGAGAAGCGATCGCCCTTGCGCAGCGCACGGCGGAAATCGATGTTGCCCGAGAACAGTTCAGCCACCTGCACGGCCACTGCATCCGGGATGTTGGAAGCGTCGGTGGCTGCGAACAGCGAGCTTTGAATGATGCCACCCGACAGTCGGCTGCTGGCCGTCATCTTGGCGGTTTCGATGCGGGTGGCAAACTGATCGCCCGTGCGCTCCACCACGAGGCGGCGGAAGTTGCCGCTGTCGTCGGGCACCCAGCGCACCGTCAGGCGCACCAGCCGATGGTCGTCGGTGGTTTCGGCAGAGACAATGCGGCCAGAGCGGCCGAGCACATTTTGTCGTACAGACGTGTCACCGCGCAAAAATGCCGCGGCAGCCGGATCGGCCACACCCAGGCGTTGCAGCAGGGATTCCGGCGTGTCGGTGCTGCGCACCTGCTCGGAGCGGAACAGCGAGAAACCCGGCGCTTCGAGTTGGCCCAAGACCAGATTTTCAGCCAGCGATTCCACCGGGTAGCTGACCATGCGTACGGGCAGGTCCGAGGCGTCGGGGGCCAGGGAGGCCACGGCAAACGCGCCGCCGCCGCCGGTGAGCAGCAGTGCTGCCAATGCGGCAGTGATGCGTTTGGGGTGTTGTTGGATCGTGTGGGACAGCCGGTCAAGCAATGCCGTGCGTGCGGTGGTCAAGCCGTGAATCAATGGTCTATCCCCAGGGTGAGCGTGAATCCGTGGCACTGCGCTGCGGTTGCAAGCGGGGCCCAGTGCGGGAGCCACAAACTGTCAGGCCGCAGCCGTTCGACAGCGTTAAAAACAAGTCGACACAGCGGGCCTACTAGAATCCGCCACAAGCAATGTGGGCTGGAGTATAGCGGCGCACGCTGTCTAGACATCCCAAAAAACCCTTATGAATCAATCTGCTGTTACAACAACCCCGGTCTCTGATGGTGTAAGACAAGCCCTCGAAATCTCGCTGCGTGGTGTGCAAGAGCTGCTGCCACAGGATGAATGGGTCAAGAAGCTGGCGCGGTCTGAGGCCACGGGCCAGCCGCTGCGCATCAAACTGGGCCTGGACCCCACGGCCCCTGACATCCACATCGGCCACACGGTGGTGCTGAACAAGATGCGGCAGTTGCAAGATCTGGGCCACCAGGTCATCTTCCTGATTGGCGACTTCACCAGCCTGATCGGCGACCCGTCCGGCCGCAACAGCACCCGCCCGCCGCTCACGCCCGAGCAGATCAAGGTGAACGCCGAGACTTACTACAAGCAGGCCAGCATGGTGCTGGACCCTGCCAAAACCGAGATCCGCTACAACAGCGAGTGGAGCGAGCCCCTGGGCGCGAGCGGCATGATCCAGCTGGCCTCCCGCTACACCGTGGCACGCATGATGGAGCGCGACGACTTCCACAAGCGTTTCACCACCGGCCAGTCCATCGCGGTGCACGAGTTCCTGTACCCGCTGATGCAGGGCTACGACTCGGTGGCTTTGAAGAGCGACCTGGAATTGGGTGGTACAGACCAGAAGTTCAACCTGCTCATGGGCCGCCACCTGCAGCAGGAATACGGCCAGGAGCCGCAGTGCGTGCTCACCATGCCGCTGCTGGTGGGCCTGGACGGCGTGGACAAGATGTCCAAGTCCAAAAACAACTACATCGGCATTGCCGAGGACCCCAACACCATGTTCGCCAAGGTACTGTCGATCAGCGACGTGCTGATGTGGGACTGGTTCACCCTGCTGTCGTTCAGAAGTTTGGCCGAGATCGCCGCGCTCAAGGCCGAGGTGGAGGGCGGGCGCAACCCCAAGGACGCCAAGGTGATGCTGGCCAAGGAGATCACTACCCGCTTCCACAACGCTGCCGCCGCCGACGCGGCCGAGCAGGACTTCACCAACCGCAGCAAAGGCGGCGTGCCCGATGAGATTCCTGAGGTGAGCCTGTCGGGCGCGCCGCTGGGCATTGGCGCGCTGCTCAAGCAGGCCAACCTGGCCCCCTCGACCAGCGAGGCCAACCGCTTGATCGACGGCGGCGGCGTGCGCGTGGAAGGCAGCGTCGTCAGCGACAAGGGCCTGAAACTCAACGCCGGCACCTACGTGGTGCAGGTGGGCAAGCGCAAGTTTGCGCGGATCACGCTGGCTTGATTTTTAAGCAACATAGGCTGCTAGCGCTTTCTGCATAAGCGCTTTAAGCTATCAAAATAAAAGTACGACTTTCGAAAGAAGGCCGTGCTTTTTTCTGGGTTTTAGCGCTCGCCTTTGCGCCGTGGTCAATCCAGGTTGTCGTTCAGATCTGGGTCGGGCACGTCGCCAATCGCCTGGCGCGTGGCCTCGGCCTGCACCTGCAGCCACGCGCAGAAGGCCTTGATCTCTGGCCGCTGCGCGCTGCGTGGCCCCACCACCAGCCAGTAGCTCAGTGGCGAATCGATTCGGTGGCCGGGCAACACTTCCACCAGGTCGCCGGCGGCCAACGCGTCGGCGATCAGCGGCATGCGGGCCAGCGCCAGGCCTTGGCCGGCCAGCGCCGCCTGCACGATCTGGTGAGCGTAGTTGAAGTAAAGCCAGCGCTCGGGCTGCAGCTTGTCCAAACCCTGAGTGTCAAACCATCGCCGCCAGCTCAGATGTTCCAGGTAGTGCGTGCGGTGCGCATCGCCCGCTTCGATCAGCGTGAACCGGGCCACGTCTCCCGGTTCGCGCAGCGGCTTGCCGCTTTTGAGCAGCCAGGGGCTGCCCACCACCGCCAGTTGCTCGCCAAACAGGCGCACGCCGCCTTGCGTGGCTCCGGCGGGCATGGCGTAACGCAACGCCAGGTCCACATCCGAGGTATCCAGGTCCACTTGTACGTCGCTCGCATCAATGCGGATGTCGATGCCGGGGTTGTCGCGCTGGAATTCTTCCATGCGCGGAATGAGCCACATCGATGCAAAGCTGGCCCAGGTGGTGATGGCCACGCTGCGGCGCCCGGCCGTCTGACGCACCTGGCGCACGGCGGAATCCATGCGCTCCAGCGCAGGCGCCACGGCACGCTGCAGTTGGGCACCGGCACCGGTGAGCTCCACCGCACGCGTGTGGCGCAGGAACAGCGGCACGCCGATTTCATCTTCCAGAGCCTGGATCTGACGGCTCACCGCCGACTGGGTAAGCGCCAGCTCATCGGCCGCCGCACGAAAGTTCAGATGCCGCGCCACGGCCAGAAAGGCGCGCCAATGGCCGGTAGCGACAGGGCGGGTGCGCAAGACGGCGGGGGAGTAGTCGGGTGAGGCCATGGCGAGGGCTCCGGGTGCGGTTGGATTCATGCGAGGGCGGAATGAATAGCGTACCGCGTTTTCATTGGACTGCGCACACTGCCAAGCGCACCATCGGGGCTCCTTAACACCTGTTTGTAACCCTTCAAGGAGCTTGTCATGCCATCCCGCAACGTTCTGCCACCGCACACCTTCGACCTTGCCGCAATGGCTGGCCGCCGTGCGGTGGCCGGTTGCTGGAAGCTGGCCTCGGGTCGCGCGCTGTCGCTACGCCCCCGGCAGAACAGTGTGCTGGAAATTGCGCAGGGCCGCGCCTGGGTCACCGTGGGCGATGGAGCCCGCTGGTGGAACTGGCCGTGGTCTGCGCGCAGTGCCGTCACGGACGTGGTGCTGCATGCGGGCGAGCGCATCGCCATCGATGCGGGACGGCATGTGGTGGTGGAGGCCTGGAGCATGGCAGATGGTGGCCTGCACGCAGCAGACGCCCTGGCGTTCCGCTGGGACGCAACGCCCGTCGCCGCGCGGGGCGGCAGCACCCAGGAGCGCACGGCCCGCGCCGAATGGGAAAGCGCCGTGCTCTCGCCCCTGCATGACCTGACGCGCGCGGTGGCACAGGGCGGCCGCGCAATCGCCACCGCAGTGGCCGATGCCGCCGGGGCCACGGTGCGGCTGGTGTGGGGTATCGCGCGGTACGCGCGGCACCGCATGGCCACGCCACCACAGGGCCGGGCGGCATGAGTCGAGCAGCCACGAGTACCTCATGCGGGAAAAGCATCAATCGGTGCCTTGCTTTTCATTGGACGGCTTACCGCAACCAGCGCACCATAGCGACACTAGGGTAAACCCGGAGATCACCATGAACACCACCACCATCCGTTCCACACATACCGCCCCATCCGCATTGGCGGTACCCGCAGCGCGCTCTAGCGTTCAAGGCGTGTGCACCCTGGCGCCCGGCGCCGCCATCAGCCTCACACCGCGGGCGCCCACGGCGCTGCGCATTGCCGAAGGGCGGGCCTGGGTCACGCTGGACGACGGCCCCCACCGCGCGAACGGCACACGCGGCGAAGCGGCCGGCGATGTGTTCCTGCACGCAGGCCAAACCCTGTGGGTGGCCACCGGCCAACGTGCCGTGGTCGAGCCGTTGGACGGCCAGCGCCTGCAGTACCGATTGACGGGGCTGGCGGGCAACACCACCAGCGCGACAGCCAGCACGTCGTTGTGGCAGCGCCTGCGGGGCGTGGGTCGCCAAACGCCTGCGGCCCAAGATGGCACCTGCTGCGCCTGAGCGGAGACGGTGCAGCGGCCGCGCTGCATGTGCATATTCATAAAAAGAGCTTCCAGCGCCTTTATTTGAAGCGCTGGAAGCTCTTTTTTTGATAGCGAGATTGTTGCAGTCGTGCCTGGCTAGAGATGCTGGTCGGCGCCATGGGCTGTGGTGGCGCTGGCACTCAGTTGGCCGCTCGGCGACCGCTTTGGCGAGGGTTGCCATGGCCCCGCCCATGACCCGAATCAGTGGGGCTTGCCCACCAGCAGGTAGCACGTCTCGTTCGGGGCGAGCACCAGTCCCACCGTGCAGCGTGGTGTGTCCATCGGGTTGCGGTTGGTGTGGCCGGCGGTCAGCGTGATGCCGGTGATGCGCACCGTCTGGCCGCTGCCATTGCCCACCTCGTACTGGTACATGTAGTCTGCAAATGCGGTGTCCAGCGCTGCGTGATAGGGGATGTCGGCCGTGCCGCCTGCCGCGTTGTCCAGGGGCACATCGCCAAGCGGACCAGGGAGTGCCTGAGCCTTCCCGCTCCAAAAGGCAGAGGCCAGCAGCGCGGCGCACAGCAAGCCCGGCGCGATCAAGGCCAGGCAGGCCACGCGGTGGCGCGCTACACGCCAGGCCACAGGCGCCATCAACAGCGACAGCAGCACCACGCCCCATTGCGCCAGCGAAGGCACGGGCTGCGCGTTGCTGGCGGCGAGCAATGCGTAGGTGATGGTGCCCACTGGAGGCTGCCCTTGCGCCCAGGCTGCGGGTGAGGCAGCGGCGGCGAGGGCCAAGGCGGGCAGGGCGGCAAAGGTGCGGGCGCGGAAGGGGCGGAAAAGTGGGTTCATCGGAGTGACGATTTGATAAAGAAACTGGCTGTAGCGCTTGCAGATAAAGCGCGGAGTGCTATGAAAAATAAAGTAAAGGCCTTGGATGCGGATGGCCGGCTCGACGGGGCGTCCCGGTGCTCACCGCAGGGCTGAGAAGCACACGCTGAGGTCCTCGCCCGCGTTGATGGTGTTGCTGACATCCACCGTGACCAGCAGCTCGATCGATGGGGTTTGCGTATCGAAGGTGGCGGCCAGGCTGCGGCCGGTGCTGGTGCGGATGTCCAGCAGCACGGTGAAATCCCGGCCGGCCGGGGGCTGGTCGAAGAAGATGAAGTAAGTCCGCGTCTGGCCCCCGCCGTAGGCTTGGTTCACGGTGTAGCCACTGCCGCTCACGAGGGTGGCAGGCGCCAGCGTGTTGGACAGCGGGTCTGCCACCTTGAAGCACCCATGGCGCAGGTACGCCACGCCTGCCACCGAACCCGCAGGCCCGGCCGGACCCTGTGGGCCTTGGGGGCCGGTGTCGCCCTGGGGGCCAGTCGGACCTGTCGCGCCCTGCGGCCCCTGGACACCTTGAGCGCCACTGTCGCCGGTGTCCCCCTTGGGGCCCTGGGGCCCGGCCGGGCCAACCGGGCCTGTGGTGTCTACCGACAACACGCCTTGTGCATCCGCGCGCACGAATCCCGCGCTGCCGAGTTGGGGCAGCGTCACCTTGCCGTCGTTGCCAAAACCGGTGATGGTCTGCCCGGTGGTGGGCGAATGGATGACGACGCCGCCAGCGCCGGACAGAGTGACTTGTGCGGTGGCAGCACCCATCGCCATGAGAGCTGTGGCGCCGATGAGATAGAGCTTCAGGGTGGACATGGATCGATTGCGAAAGGTTTGGAATCCGGCTCTCAGCGGGGGGCGCGGCGGCGATGCGCGTACTGCCGCCCGCCCAGCAGACCGGCCAGCGTCGACAGCAAAAGCAGGCCCCATGTGTTCAGCGTGGGGATCGCCACTGCGGATGGAGTGGCCGGGGCCGCCAGCGCGAACCAGCCCGGTGCGCTGCCGCCCGCGGGGCCGTTCTGGCCAGTGGGTGCCAAGCGCTGGCCGTGCGATGCGTCCACGCCCGACACGCTCACGGCGCCGATCTGCTGCGCGCCGCCCGGCAGCAGCGTGAGAAATGCGGTGCCTCCCTGGCCCTGCAGCGTCACGCCGCCCAGCGTGAGCGTGCTGGTCACCCGTTGTTCGCTGCCTGCGGCCAAGTGCAGCGTCTGTCCCGCCTGCGCAGCGCTCAGGGTGTCGAAGGTGGTGCTGCCGGTAATGTCTGTGGTGTTGCCAATGCTGCAGCGTCCCACCACGGCCACGGTGCTGCCTGAGCCGGTGAAGCCGCTCGGGCCGGCTGCGTTGTGCCATCCCGCACCCACCTCGATGCGCGCGCCTGCTGCTGCGATGGAGCCCGCCGCGCCAATGCGCACGCGGCCCACGCCGGTGAAGGTCGCGCCCGCAGCGTCCAGCGGGCCATTCACTTCCAGGTCGTCGCAGGCCAGGTCGATCGTGCCGTGGTACGCACCGCCCCCGGCGCCCACGGTGAACGCGGCTGCCTGCGCGCCTGCCGCGCCGGCCATCAGCAGCGCGGCCAGGCTGGCGTGCCAACGTGAAGTACTCCATTTTTGATAGCTACGTGCGCTTGTCAGGCAAGCGCTGGCGAGGGGTGCGGCTTGCATGTTCTTATTTGTTGACGCAGGTGATGTAGAGGGTGCCAGTTGCGCCTTGCCAGTCGCCAGAGGCCGGCGGAGCGAACTTGGCTATCCAGCCGTAATAGGTCTTGGGAGCTGTGAACCCATCCACATAGGTGGGCGCGCACGTGACCAGTCGGGCGTCGTTGTTGGTCGTCGTGCAGCCGCCAGCAATGGCTTGCTTGCCAGCGGGGCATTTGGCGTAGATGTTCATGTACGCGCCTGCCTGCTTGGGAGCTTCGATTTCGTAGTCCATCACCTCCAGGCCCGAGAATCCTGCCGGGCCTTGCGGGCCGGTGTCGCCCGTATCGCCTTTGTCCCCTTTGGATCCCTGGCTCCCCGTGGCGCCTGTTTCGCCCTTGGCGCCTTGTGGCCCCGTGGCACCGGCTGGACCGGCAGGGCCTTGCGCACCCTGTGCGCCCATGTCGCCCTTGGCACCTTGCGGGCCTGTCGGCCCTGTCGGCCCTGTCGGCCCTGTCGGCCCAGTGGGGTCCACCAACAGCACGCCCTGGGCGTCCGCCCGCACGAAGCCTGCCGTGCCCAAGGCGGGCATGGCCACCGTGCCGTCGTTGCCGAAGCGGGTTACGGCCTGGCCCGCAGGGGTCTGGATGAGCACGCCGTCGGCACCCGATAGCGTGACCTGGGCATGGACGGCACTGCCCAGCAGCAGGGCGATGAGGCTGAGGCAGTGGCGCATGGCGGGCGTGGAGTGGGTCGCGTGGGTGGTTTCGTGGGCGCAGCCAGCGGTCTTTTGTGAGTCGCTGGCGAGCGGTTGCGGTCATGTTGCCGTCAGACATCCCAACGGCTTGACCGGGCGTTTGCGCGGCGCTTGACTGCGCGTTTGCGCTGCGCGAGTCATTGCCCTGTGGCCCGCAGCGCGTGGTGTTGCGCACGGCCCCTTCCGCGGCGGGGCAAGGAGTGGTGCAATGGTTTTGATAGCTGGCGGCGCTTATCCATCAAGCGCTGGGGCCTGATTTAACGATGAGGCTGCACAGGCCTTCGCAGCCGTGGCCATGCCATGAGCGCTGCCAGCAGCGACAGCGCCAGCAGGCCGCCCGCATGCAAGGTGGGGATTGGCGCGGCGGCGGATGGCCCTGGTGCCGCCAGCAGCGCGACGCCACCCGGGTCATGGATCACGCCGTTGGGCGTGAGGTCGTTATCGCCGGGGCCGCCGTCCTGCAGCGTCAGAGTGACCGTGTTGCCGCTGATGTGTGCCCCGGAGAAGGCATACCAGTGTGGGCTTGGGTCGTCGGCGGTGCGGCCGAATTTGTAGTACACGGCACCGGGCGGCAGGGGCTCCGGGTAGGTGAGCACCAAGGTGGCCCGGCTGCCCGGCGTGCCCCTTTGCAGGCGCAATTCCAGCATGCCGTAGGGCAGTGTCACGCCGGGCGGGGGCGGCTCGGCCATGTCGGCGGCCGAGTGCGGCACGGCGCTCAGCACTTCCCAGCCATTGCCTGCTGGTAATGCGAGTTCGAGCGTCCAGGGTTGCGGGCCATAGGGGCCTTGCGGCATCTGCAGCGCGCCCCGCTGCGTGAACAGTGCCACGGAAGCTTGTGCCTCCCGCACATTCACCAGTTGGCAGGTCGCGCCCTGGCCCGCGCAGCCTCCGGTCCAGCCTGCAAATTCGTAGCGGGACTCGGCCACGGCGGTGCAGACAGGGGTGCTGCCGCGCGGTGCCAGGCTGGGTGTGCAGGTGGCTGTGCCGCCCACCTCCGGGGTCACCGTGGCGGTGATGGACACCGCCCGCGTGGCGGAGAAGGTGTAGGTGCGTGTGCTGCCGTCCAGGGCTTGCGCCTCGACGGTGATGGGCAGGCGTCCCCCGGCAGGAACCGCGATGGGGGCCGAAGCGCTCCCGCTGGCCAGAGGCGCGCCGCCGACTTGCACCGTGCCGTTGCCAAAGGCAAGCCACGGGGTGAGGGCGACTTCGGTGGCCCCATCCGGCAGGTCCAGCGCGTAGTCGGTCACAGCGCCCGAGAACGCGGGGCTCAGCGTGCCCGTGGAGGGCACGACCAGCGCCAGGTCGGGCGTGGTGTTGCGCAGCAGTCGCAGGCCGCCGCCCAGATTCATGGACACATCCAGCACCAGGTCTGGCTTGCCGTCGCCGTCAAAGTCGGCCACCGCCATGCGGCGGGGCATCCTGCTCAGGAGATGCGGCACGGGTGCCGCAAAGGTTCCGTCGCCCAGGCCGGCGAGGATGGAGACGTTGATGGGACCGCCGTTGGTGTTGAGCACGGCGATGTCAGGGTGCCCGTCGCCATTGAAGTCCGCTACGGCCAGGTCATCCGGAGACTCTTCGCCGATGTTGGTGCTCCAGCCACTGTGAAAGCGCACCGGGCTGCCAAAACCCCCTCCGGGCTGGCCGAGGAAGACGAAGACTGCGCTGGCAAGGTTGGACTGCGCGGCCACGATCAGGTCGGGACGCCCATCCCGGTTCACATCGGCCACGCGCGGTGAGGCGCGCAGACTGAGCTGGCCCGTGGCGCCCAGTGCCAATTCCTGTGGCGTGCCGAAGGCGCCGCCGCCCAGGCCCGGCAGCACCTGCAGGGCGCCGGCTTCGTTGGCCAGCACCAGGTCCAGGTGGCCATCGCCGTTCAGATCCTGCCCTTGCACGTATTTCACGCCGTTGAGCGTTCCCGCCGGCTGCGCAGGTGCAAACCGGCCGTCGCCCAGGCTGCGCAGCACCAGCACGCCTTGTGCCGGGGCGGAGACGATGTCGTCGCGCCCGTCGCCGTCCACGTCCAGCAGCGCCGTGGGGGCATCGTTGCGCAGGCTGTTCTGCAGCGCCACGGGCTGCACGGCCAGCCCCGCCGTGCCCAGGGCCGTGCCCGTGCCCACGGCCAGGCGCGTTTCGTCATTGCCCACAGCGATCACATCGGGCCAGCCGTCGCCGTCCACATCCCCCACCGCCAAGCGCAGTGGGGAGGTGATGCCCAGAGGCAAGCGTTGAGCGGCTTCCATGCTGCCGTCGCCCCGGCCCCGGATCAGCGCGAGTTCAGTCCGCATGTACTCCAGCGCCAGCGCATCGGGGTTGCCATCGCCATCCACATCGTCGGCGGC
>JBCNOJ010000080.1:0-13773 GCA_039593925.1 Acidovorax sp. | reverse complement strand
TCATCAAGCTGCTGGTGGGGCGGCTGATTGCGACCAATGAGCAGTTGGCTGAGTGGGAGCAGGGGTTGAGTGGGCCGGAGTGAGGGGTGTTGAGAGCGGCGTGGGCCACGTTGCCACGGCATTCGCAATGCTGAGCTATAAAATTTATAGCTACTAGCGCTTGATAGGTAAGCGCCAGAGGCTGAAAAGATAAAAAAAATTTGACGCCTTGGTGTTTCTCCACAGACCGTTCTGAAGTGACGTCCGGGTTGTGCGACGGAATGGCGGTTGAGCAGGGATTACTGTTGGTCGCGCCCGTAGCGACTACTGGCGGGAGTCGGACAGGAGGGGACCATATGATGAGACGTCTTATCGAAGTGGAATTGACCATTGAAGGCCGCGCAACGATACCCGACATGATCGGGGGCATCTATCGTCCGCATCTGTGCGTGGAGAATGGCCAATACCTCGGGGTTTCTTTTGTTGACGGCCCGCAGGTGCGTCCTGGGTCAGTAATTCATGCCTTGGCTGCACTGATGTACGAGCCCGGCGTCGATTACTCCGCATTGGTGGTTGGCACTCATTTCGAAGTTTTTGAAGGACCAGCGGTCGTGGGCTCTGGCCGGGTCTTGCGGGGCCCTTTCACCGCCTAGAGGATGTCCGCTGTGTCTATGTTGAGCCCGAGGCTCTTGATGAGGCGTACGCCGGCAGAAACCAAGTCTTTTCGGGTGCGACGTGGTGGTAAAGATACTTCGACTACACATGAACGAAGCGCCTAGCCCTTGCATCGAGGGAACACGCAACGGAATGCCACTCATGGCCTTCATTTCGTTCCGGGTTATGAGTATCCTGCCGCTGCGTGCCCCTAATGTCAGATATTGAATGTCCGCTTCCGTCTATGGCGACCGGCTTGGCCGAATTCTGCCAGCGCTTCCAAGCACAAGAAGTGTTGGGCAACCCATCAGGAAATACGTTTTTTGCGGCGCGATAGGAGAGCAACTACAGCCCAAGCTGCAATCGCACAAACCCAACCAAGCGGTGACCACATCATGTGACGCCCCAGAAATTCGACGTCGTGCAATCCAAGGTAGCGACCAAGCCAATTCGGGCCGAATAGTAAAAGGGCAACCGCCAATACCAACGAGAACAGCACGAAGGCAATCTGAGGACGAACTCCACGCTGGAGTCTCCACACCAAAGTACCACCAACCAGCAAAGGAGGCAGGATGACCCAAAGGATAAGGATTGCGAACTCTGATTTGGTCACGATCTCAAGTGTCTGCTTCTGGCCGAATTCTGCCTCACGCTCTTGACTCAATGGACCCATAGCGGAACTGAACAAAGCGGCATAGATTGAGCAAATTCTCGACGACGGCCTGCGCAAATTGTCTCGGGCCACACCAGCGCTGCTAACCAAGGAGCCTGAAAAAGAAGATACAAGCGAGCACAGCCAAGAACACCGCGAGGCATTCCACTGCACATAAGCCAACCCAGAATCTAAGTGTCTCGTTAGCTCTAAACGACGTACTCGTTTTTGTGCGAACGACGCCTGCTTTCAGTGCAACGATGGGGACAATGATCGGCAGGGCGATCCAACAAAAAAGCCCGACATAGCCAACTACTGTTCGAGCCGAGCGGAAGCCTGGTCACGATCGTAGGAAACGCGATTGCCCCCAACACGCACAGCGCCCCCGGCCAGTAAATGCGAGTCGCCGTGGGCACAAAGAACCTGCGGATGCACTGAGATACCGACATAGAAAGTGAAAAAGGAATGTCTGCTTCTGGCCGATAGTACTCATTCGCGGATGCGTCCCGCATTTACCAAACCAGCCTTGAACGGTCTTTGACCTACCGGAGGTACGGCCGCGACAGGCCAAAGCGCGATAGTGCTACCCAATCACCCGTAGGTCTTGGCGCTGGCGTTGTGCGTGCTGCATCAGGCTTTCTTGGCGCGGCGTGAGCACGGTTGTATACCCGCGCCAGCGGTCTCTCATGCATCACTGGCAAACCCTGACGCGTGGTGCACCAAGCCAGCAAACCTGAAAAATCGGGCCGGCGATCTCTCAGTCTTGTTGGATCCGCTGGGTGTTTACCGCTGCGGTAGGCTCTTGGCCATTTGTGATAACTGCGCAGCCCTTGCGGTGTTCAAGGCTTGCACGCATAGCAACCGGCGCATTTCGAGGCCATTGCCGACCGCGCCGCCGCCAAGGGACTGCTGCAGCTTGCATTGCGCGGTGCGGTGTTTGGCAAAAGCTTGGTCTGCGGCATCCAACTGGCGCCTAGCAGCTGCTTTGTATTTGGGATCTTCGTCCCAGCGGTCGATGGCGAACGTCAAGGCGGTACGTGCTTGCGTCAGTTCGATCTCGCTGGCAGTTGCCGCTTTACTAAGGCATGCGAGCCTGTCTGCCTGAGAGTAAGCGTCGCAGTCCTCCACAGACGCGATCACGCTGGCAGGGGCTGTCAGCGCGAGAACGGCCCATAGCGCAGACAAGCCGAGGCGTGGATAGGAAGAGACGACGGACATCAAGGAACGCATGTGACTTCCTTGCCTGCGCGCACTACCGCCATGGCGTGGTCCAGCTTGCGTGCGTAGTTGGGGTCGCCTTCACCGTTGTAGCGGGTCAGGGCCAATTGCGACGTCAGCGGGCGCCAGCCGGTAATCACGCGCTGTATGGAGGCTTTTCTGAAGATCAACTTTTGCCCGATCCGCAGTACTGCCGTGTTGGCATTCATGCGTTGCAGCATGCCGACCGTCGTTCCTTGTTGTTGGGCGATCCGGCTCAGGCTGTCCCCCTTTTTCACGGATGTTTCATGGATGGCGGGGTCGGAGGAGGGCACCTCCTGGTGCTCGAAATAGGCCATGCGCATCAGCAGATAGCCGATGCCTGCGCGTATGTTGTGGGCGGGCATGGTGCGGGCGGAATCCATGGTGAGGCGGCCACGCCACAGGGGCGGCAAGATCAGCTCTCCACCTTCTTCACCCGACAGAAATGCTTTGAGCCCAGGGTCTCCGGCGACACCGATCTGCATGGGTTTGATGCGCCATTGCGCGTTGCCTGCACCAGATTCCACCCACAACATGGATTTGATGAAGCGCCAATCTGGTGGAACGTAGTTTGCGACGCCCTGCAAGTGCTGGTTGAACTCGCTCAGCGCGAGTTGGATTTCACAGTCCCACTGGTTCCAGCGAACATCACCAGGGGCGGCGTTGTTGATGCCTTCTGCCCATTGTTGGAATTTGTCTTTTGTTGGGCTTTGGGTTTCCATGCTTTTTGGGATTGGGTGCCGACATGAGTGTGTGGTGAGCGGGTGCCTGACCGGTTCCAGATGAATAGCAGTGGGTTCATCTGCGATCAAGATACGAGCGGATGGCATGCTAGACGGAGGAGCGCCAAGACTTGTGGAACAAAACGTGAAATTGGCGGTTGTTTTGTATCCGAGTTTGATTGGGCGCGCAGTCTCTGGGCGGGGTGCCCCACGGATTGGCTTCAAGCGCGGTTAGGCCAACTTGAGTGCTTTCCCTTTCGATCACCCAGGCCAGCTCACCCAAAAAACCAGTAGCAAACCCCAATCGCTGCCACCACCCCCGCCAGCTCTGCCAGCAACGCGCAGCCCACGGCGTGGCGCGCGCGCTGAATCCCCACGGCCCCGAAGTAGACGGCTAGCACATAGAAAGTGGTCTCTGTGCTGCCCTGGACGGTGGCGGCAGCCAGCGCGGCGAAGCTGTCCACGCCCTGGGCCTGCATGGTTTCGATCAGCATGGCGCGTGCGGCGCTGCCTGAGAACGGCTTGACCAGGGCGGTGGGCAACGCATCCACAAACCGCGTGTCGACGCCCACCAGTTCCACGCACCAGCGAATGCCGTCCAGCACATACCCCAGCGCCCCGGATGCGCGAAACACGCCCACCGCGCACAACATGGCCACCAAGTAGGGCAGCAGGCCCTTGGCCACGTCGAAGCCCTCGCGGGCGCCTTCGATGAACGCCTCGTACACCGGCACCTTGCGCCAGGCGCCCAAGGCCACAAACAGCACGACGAGCGCAAACAGCGTGAGGTTGCCCAGCAGTGACGACAGCGAGGCCAGGGCCGCCGCGCTGAGCGTGGTGAGCAGCGCCATGAAGCCGCCCAGCACCAGCGCCATGGGCAGCAGGTAGGCCAGTACCACCGGGCTCCACAGCGGCAGGCGCTGCACCATGGCCACGCTCAGCAGCCCCACCAGGGTGGAGGCTGACGTGGCCAGCAGGATGGGCAGGAAAACCAGCGTGGGGTCTGGCGCGCCCTGCTGCATGCGGTACATGAAGATGGTGACGGGTAGCAGCGTGAGCGAAGATGCGTTGAGCACCAGAAACAGGATCTGCGCGTTGGTGGCGGTGTCGGGCTGCGGGTTCAGCTCCTGCAGCGACTTCATGGCCTTTAGCCCCATGGGCGTAGCGGCGTTGTCCAGCCCCAGCGCGTTCGCCGCAAAGTTCATGGTGATCAGCCCGAGCGAGGGGTGGCCGCGCGGCACCTCGGGCATGAGCTTGGCAAACAAGGGAGCCAGCCAGCGCGCTAGGACGTCCACAATGCCGGCCCTTTCAGCAATGCGCAAAAAACCCAGCCACAGCGTGAGCGTGCCAAACAGGAGCACCATCACCTCGACCGAGAGCTTGGCCATCTGGAACAGCGCCTGCACCATGGCTGAAAAGATTTCGGCGTTGCCACCCACCAGCCACTGGGGCAGCGCGGCCACCGCCGCCGTGATGAAAAAGCCGAGCCACAGGGTGTTGAGCATGGGATAGGTTCAAGTGCGTTGGCGGGCGAGTGCGGGCATGCCGCGAGGTTACACGCAGGTTGGCGCAGGAAAGAGCAGGGTTGCCGCGCGTTGTGTGCCCGAGCCGGCAGATGCCCATGGCACAGTGATTCGTGCGCAAGGCCTTAGAGCAGGCCGCGCCGGGTGATTGCAGGGCGGTAGGTAAAATGTAGGGTTTTGCCGCGCGGTGCAACCCACGGCAAACACCCCTAACCCACACACAACAAAGGTAACCCCATGGGCGCGCAGTGGAAAGCAAAAGGCAAGGCACTGGTGGCCGATGCCAAGGGCAAGCTGTTTGGCAAGCTGGTCAAGGAAATCACCGTGGCCGCACGCGGCGGCGCAGACCCGGCCAGCAATTCGCGCCTCCGCCTTGTGGTGGAGCAGGCCCGCAAGGCCTCGATGCCCAAGGACACGCTGGAGCGTGCCATCAAGAAGGGTTCTGGCACCGGGGCCGACGCCGTCAATTACGAGCGTGTGATCTACGAAGGGTATGCACCGCACCAGGTGGCAGTGATGGTGGAATGCCTGACCGACAACGTCAAACGCACGGCGCCTGAGATGCGCGTGCTGTTCCGCAAAGGCCAATTGGGCACCTCGGGCTCGGTAGCATGGGATTTCGACCACGTCGGCATGATAGAAGCCGAGCCTGCCGTGGCAGGCGCCGACCCTGAAGAGGCTGCCATTGAAGCGGGCGCGCAAGACTGCGAGCCGGGCGATGAGGAAGGCACCACCACCTTCTGGACCGACCCGGCTGAACTGGATCTTGTCAGCCGCGCGTTGCCTGCCCATGGCTTCAATGTGCTGTCGGTCAAGCTGGGCTACAAGCCCAAGAACCCGGTCAATCCGGCCAACCTTACCCCTGAGCAATTGGAAGAAGTCGAGAGCTTCCTGGCTGCCATCGACGGCAACGACGATGTGCAGAACGTGTTTGTGAGCCTGGGCGGTTGATGGGGTTGGCCCGCTGGCTCCTGGCTGGCGCCGGTTCCTTCTCTCCATCGCTCGATTGAATACTTCATGACTGCAGACCACTATGCCGCCCTCGGGCTGGCGGCCAATGCGTCGCTGGCCGACATCAAGAAGGCCTATCGCCAGAAGGCTGCCTTCTTCCACCCCGACCGCAACGACGCGCCCGACGCTGCCCAGCGGTTTTCCCAGGTGCAAAAGGCCTACGAAGTGCTGTCTGACGATGAAGCACGCCAGGCCTATGACGACAACCGCCGCCGCAACCTGCTCGATGACCCCCTGCAGACTGCGCAAGAGATCTGGCAGGCGTATTCCGCGCGCATTCTTTCTCCTTCTCCCTGATCGCTTCTGTGAAACTTTCCCCTTACTTTCATGACCTGCGCTCCGCCTACCAGGCCGAGCTGGATGATCTGGTTTCTGACTCCGAAGGCAACGATGTGCTGCGCAAGCGCCTGGCGGAAAAGCGCAAGGAAATCGCCTTTCTGGTGCAGATGATGGAGCTGGCCCCCGAGATGGTGGCGGTGGTGTTTCACCGAGGCTTTCGCTTCACACAGCCCGCTGCGGTAGAGCAGTTGCTGGGCCAACCCGCCGACAGGCTGCCCGACTGGCACAGCCTGACCCACGCCATCGCGCTGGAACCGTGGGCGCAAAGCCTTGCGCAAACTGTGCTGAGTGAGCCGCAGGGTGCGCGCTTTCTGGCATTGGCAGCAGGGCTGGAATACCTGCAGCAGCACGCGCGCATGGCGCCCGCGTCTGCGGTGCATGGTGACAGCGATGCCGAGGACGACGGTGAAGATGCTGCCGAGCACGACGACGACTACAACGCGTTGAGCGCCGACGACGCGGTGGACCCGCAAAACAGCCGCACGCGCGAAGAGTCCAGCGCCAACTGGCTGGCCGACGCAGGTTTCGACCGGAAAGAATGACCATGAGCAGCAGCAACCAACACCTCGCCCTGATCACCAAAACCACCAGCCTGATTGCGGCCGGAGACATCGTGGGCGCCGAATCGGCGCTGGCCGAGCTGGCCGACACCGACGGCGACGGCGCGCTGATGGTGGTGCTGGACCAACTTGCTCCCAAAGACATCCTGGCCGTGATGCGCGAGTACGACGACTCCAAAGCATCCGTGGTCAACATGTTGGTCACGCCCGAGCAGTTTGCGCGCGCCATGGTGCTGGAAAAGCAATACAAAGACCTCACCCACACGCACCTGCGCAACATGGTCAACGCCGTGGTGTTCCGCGACGATGCCGACCCGGTGGAATTCCTAACCGCCATTGGCGACCTGGAAGGTGGCGCCGAGGCCCTGGCCAACTACTTTGCCGAAAAGTGGAGCCGCATTGAGGCCTTTGCGCGCACTGGCACTTTTGACGCGACCGAAGACTACGGCGTGACGCTGAGTGACGACGAACTGCTGGCCTCTGGCTACGTGCAGCCGCGCGTTGACCAAGACGAGGTGGCCGACCGCGACTGGATGCAGATGGCCTGGCTGCTGCGCTATGAATGCCGCGACCTGTTCATCGAAATGCTGCTGGTGCTGCGCGCCAAGGCCCGTGCGTTTGACCTGGGCCTGGAAGAGGGCGACGAGGCACCCGCCGAAGAAGACGACGGCAAGTTTGAGACCAGCGAGACGGATCGTGGCAAAGCCACGCCTGCGGCCCGCGCCTCTGACGAAGAATCTGCGATCTAGAGAACAACCCCCTGAGGCGCTGTGCGCCTCCCACTTCTCTGGAATCACTGCGTGATTCGAGAGAGAGGGACACCGCCCGCGCACGAAAGCGAAGCGCCGCATACACAGCTTGGCGGCCCTTGCTCGGATGTCCTGGCTTGGGCCGCGCCAGTTGCAAAGAGCGTGAGCAAAGCGATGGAGTACCTGCATGACCTTGCCCCCTACGACTGCTTCTGATTCGCCAGCGGGCGCCAACGCCCTGCAACTTCACGATGCCCGACCTTTCTTTGAAAAAGTGCTGGTCTACGGCGTGCAGCACGGCATCCTCGATGCGGGCCGGCTTGCCGCCATCAACACCGATGCGCCCAAGGGCATGGTGCAGATCGCGCGCTACTTTGGCAGCGAGTTTCTGCGGCCCGAGCTGGAAAAAGCGCGCGACCGCATGGTCAACCTCATCAGCCTGTACCTGCTGGAGACCACGGACGGTGACTTGGCGAAGGCGGCGGTGTCGCTGCGCGATAACTCGTTTTTGTCGCGTTCCAAGGGCGGTTCGGACATGCTCAAGCGCCTGATCGCCATGCCCGAAAGCAGCAACTTCGGCATGGCCGGCTATGCCGATGCCGAGACCCCGCTGCTGGCCGCCTGGTCGCTGCGCAGCCATGCCGACTACCGCGCCGAGCTGGCCCGGCGCAGCCAGATTGCCCAGGCCATCGCCGCCGCCGAGTGGCTGGCCGCGCAGTACGACCTGGACACCGACGAGCTGGAGTCGGCTGGCGCCGATGCCGAGGCAGTCATCCGCACCGGCCTGCTGATGCAGGCGCTGGCCCCGCAGGCCATGGAAGCGGGCGAATGGCCCAGTGCACCGGGGTTTGAAAAGCTGGTGGCGGGCCTGCGCAAGAAGAAGCTGCCTGTGCCCACCGCACTGCGCCTGCCGCCCGGGCTGCCCCAGCCGCTGCACGATGCCGTGGCGGTGCACTGCGGCGCCGTACTGGCCGACTTGCCTAAGCTGCTGCAGTCCACCACGCCACTGCGCACGCTGCTGCGGCCCATGGCGGCGTTTCGTGCCCGCTACTTTTTGCTGGACGACCCGTTGGCCGAAGTGGAAGCGCTGCACCACAGCCTGGACGCCTTGGAAGACGATGCGGAGGCCCCGCAACCCGCCAGCAAGACCTGGATCAGGACCACCGAGGGCAACGAGGACGAGCATTCGCTGCTCACCCTGTTCTTGTGCCTGGCGGCCGGTGTGCCCAAGAAAACTTTGCTCACCGAGAAAGCCGCTGCCAGCCTGGTGCGCAAAGCGCGCAAATCCGGCCTGCAGCCGGCTTTGGCTGCCGACTTCATACGCGCCCACGCACCGGGCGTGCACCAACAGGACTACCTCACGCTTTGGAACGGCTTTGTGCAGGACGCCGAGAAGACCTTGCTGAGCGACATGGACTACCAACTGCACGACGCTTTGGCGCTGCTGCGCCGCGAGTGCAATGTGGTGGCCTAACCGACAGCCACAACAGCGACTTCTCGACCAAGGCTTCAACCAATAGCCATGTTCGAACCCGCCCCAGCTTAGGCCAAGGCACACCCCGCCACGGGTGTGGCTGATCGATTCAGAGCGCCCGTTGCGTGGTGGGGCCGCCGGGCGGGTAACATGCGGGGCATCTGTCCGGCCCGCCCTTCTGTGCACAGCCCCACGCTCACCATCCTTGCTGCGCTTCTGACCGCAGTTGTCACCACGGTGCTTTATGCCGTGTGGCACTTCAACAAAAACATCCCGGGCTTGCGGTTGTGGGTGTTGTCTTTTCTGTGCGGTTCGGTCTTCAGTGTGAGCCTGCTGGCGCGGGCGTGGTTGCCTGAAGTGGTGGGGGTGGCGATCTCGCAAGGGTTTGCGGCGCTGGGCGCTTATCTGTGCCTGCTGGCGGGCCGCAAATACATGGGGCGGCGGCCGATGTCTCACTGGTATGCCGTGGTGGGCATTGGTGCGCTGGTGGCTTTGTCGGTGGTGTTCACGGTGGTGCACCCGCATCTGGGCATGCGCTTTGTATTGGCGGGGTTGGGCACAGGGGTTTGCTATTTGCTCACCGCGCGCACCCTGGCCGAAGGGGGCATGCACCGCGTGCCGGCCCGTTACCTTCTGGCGGGTGTGCTGGGGCTGCATGGCGTGTTTGTGCTTGTGCGCCCGGCGTTGTTCACGTTGGGCCATGGGGTGCACGAGGGCTTGGCGGGTGGTCTGCCGGGTGCAGGGCCCATGGCGCTGATCTCACAGTTTGTGGTGCTGGAAGCCATCGTTGCTGTGGTGCTGCTGGGTTTTGGCGCGCTCGTTCTGACCAACGAGTTCATCACCACCGAACTGAAGCACCTGGCAGAGGTGGACCCGCTCACCGGCGTGTTCAACCGCCGCGCGTTTTTCACCCTGCTGGACAAAGCCGTGAGCAGTGCCCAGCGCACCCACACGCCGGTGCCCGTGCTGGTGGTGGACCTGGACCATTTCAAGACCATCAACGACACCTGGGGCCACCGCGCAGGCGATGATGTGCTGCGCCAGTTTGTGGCCCTGGCCCTGGGCTGCCTGCGCAAGGAAGACGTGATGGGCAGGCTGGGCGGCGAGGAGTTCGCCATCTTCCTGCCCAACGCCAGCGCGGAGGGGGCGCACGCCGTGGCCGAACGCGTGCGCGCGCTGGTGGCTTCGAGCCCCACCACGGCGGGCACGCGGCCAATTCCACTCACCGTCAGCATTGGCGTTGCTCTGTGCGGCCAGGGCGAATCGGCCAGCGCGGCTTTGCAGCGGGCCGACGAGGCGATGTACCTTGCCAAGCAGCGCGGCCGCAATCGGGTGGAGATATCGGGCACGGCTGCAGCCGGCGCCGTCGCGGTGATCGCAGCAGCGGTCTGAGCGGCTGGGCTTTTGCGCATCGTCGGCAGGTGCTGACCGAGCCGGGTGATGTGGCCACCATGCAGTTCGAAGTGTCGGCTGCCCGACCTTGAATGGTGCTGGCGCTGCAGCACCTGAGCACAGGCCTGCCGCAAAATTGCGGGCTTCGGGCACCTCGCTCGCGCTCAATGGATCACGCAACCCCATGGCAGCCACTTCTCGCTCCAGCAGCCCTACCGCCGCGACAGACACGCCCACAGTGCAGCGCAGGGCATTTCTCCACTCGGGGGCGCGCTTGGCGGCAGTGGGCACCGCTGCGGTGGCCGGGGCGGGTTACCTGTTGTACCGGCCTGGCAACGACAGGCAACTGGTTTATGCCACCGTGGCCGATGCCATGCGGGAGGTCGAGCGCATGGCCGGTGCTGCGGTTGGGCCGCTGGCGCCCGCCACGGCATGGAACTGGTCGCAAACGCTGGAGCACTGCGCGCAAAGCATCGAGTTCTCGCTGCAGGGCTTCCCGGCGCCCAAGTCGGCACTGTTTCAAAACACGCTGGGCGCAGCGGCTTTCAACCTGTTCGCGCTGCGCGGGCGCATGAGCCACAACCTCGCAGAGCCCATCCCCGGCGCGCCCGCGTTGGACGCTTCTGCAACAGACGGTTCGGCGGCGTTGACCCGGTTGCGCAAAGCTGTGCAGGATTTTGCCGTTCACGCAGGGCCGCTGTACCCGCACTTTGCGTACGGCACCTTGAGCAAGGCGCAATACGAGCAGGCACATGCCATGCACCTGGCGAATCATCTTTCGGCTTTTGACCTCCAGGGCTGATCGGGCGCTCGCGCCGGGGGGCGCGAAAGGAATGCTGCGCCAGGTTGTTTGCTATAGATAGTGTAGCTGATGGCGCTTTATAGGAAAGCGCTAGAGCCCTTTTTTACGTAAAACTCACGCTGTCTGGCCGTCCCGGCAAACGCAGTTGCGCGACGGGCGCGGGGTTGCTGGCCAGCAGGCGGCCACGCCGCCACACGCTCAGGCGCGTGGCCCGCAGGCGGATCGCCTCCACCGGATTGCGCGCGTGCAGCAGCACAAAGTCGGCAAACGCGCCGGGTTCCAGCCCGTAGCCTTCCAGGCCCAGCAGCTTGGCGGGGTTCACGGTCACTGCATCAAAACACTGGCGCATGCCGGCCTGGCTGGTCATCTGGCCCACATGCAGACCCATGTGGGCGGCCTCCAGCATGTCGGCGCTGCCGCCGCTGTACCAAGGGTCCAGCACGCAGTCATGGCCAAACGCCACTGTCAGGCCCGCAGCCATCAGCTCGGGCACGCGGGTCATGCCGCGGCGCTTGGGGTAGGTGTCGTGTCGGCCTTGCAGCGTGATGTTGATGAGCGGATTGGCCACCACACCCAGGTCGGCCGCGGCCATCAGGGGGATGAGCTTGCTCACGTAGTAGTTGTCCATGCTGTGCATGGAGGTGAGGTGCGAGCCCGTCACGCGGCCCTGCAGGCCCAGGCGCTGGGTTTCAAACGCCAGGGTTTCCACATGGCGTGACAGCGGGTCGTCCGATTCGTCGCAATGCATGTCCACACGCTTGCCGCGCTCTGCCGCCAGCTCGCACAGCACTTTCACGCTCTCGGCGCCCTGGGCCATGGTGCGTTCGAAGTGCGGAATGCCGCCCACCACGTCCACCCCCAGGTCCAGCGCGCGTTTCAGGTTGTCCAGCCCGCCGGGCGCCCGCAGCACGCCGTCTTGCGGAAAGGCCACCAATTGCAAGTCCAGATAGGGCGCCACGCGCTGCTTCACGTCCAGCAGCGCCTGCACGGGCAGCAGGCTGGGGTGGCTGGTGTCCACATGGCTGCGAATGGCCAGCAGCCCGCGCGCCACGGCCATGTCGCAGTACTGCAGTGCGCGCTGCACGATGGCGTCGTGCGTCAGCGTGGGCTTGAGCTCACCCCACAGCGCAATGCCTTCGAGCAGCGTGCCGCTTTCGTTCACACGCGGCTGGCCGTAGCTCAAGGTGGAATCCATGTGGAAATGCGCGTCTACAAACGGCGGGCTGACCAGCAGGCCGCCTGCATCCACCGTCTCGTGCGCGGGGGCCTGAAGGCCTTCGGTCACTTCCGTGATGCGGCCGTCTTGCACGGCAATCGACATGTTCTGGCGCCCATCGGGCAGGGTGGCGTTGTGGAGGAGCAGGTCGAGCATGGGGTGTGTCTGCGAATAACGGGTGGGGAATGAAGTCTTATTTCCAGACTTTCTGGTTGCTGCGAAAACGCACATCGCCCGGCTTGTGCCCGGCGTCGATGGTGATGCGGTACACCTCGCTATCGTGCCCGGACGCTGCACGCGCCGTGAAGCGGATGCCACGCCGTGTGGGCAGGCAACTCATCTGGCTCAGGGTGATGGAGGCATGGTCGTTGTTGATCTGCGCAAAAGTCTCGGTGTGCACCTCGCTGGCGCTGTCGGTGCCGTCGCGCACGATCCACTGCAGGTACAGAAACGACTGCGCGTAGCGCGTGGCATGCACGATGCGGTACATGCCGCCGCCCTCGCCAGGCTTCACGGGCGCAGGCCACTCGCCGCAGACCTTGATCCAGTCCACATCGGGCGCCGTGGCAAACGATGTGTACGGCATGTCCATGCCCAGCGCGTGGGTCGACGGCGGGCCGAAAGCCAGCGCCAGACAAAGCAGGGTGCCGGACCATGGTCGCAGGGGGCGCAGTGCAGCGCGTGGGAAAGGGTGCAAGGACAAGTTCATCGGTGCAGTTTAGAGAGGCTAACGAGGCAGCAGCCAGCTCTGTCGGGTTTCTTCAAGACGAGGGCCAAACCGCGCGAATAAGCTGTGTGCATGGACCGCCCGGAACAACGCTGGCGTCGCCGCTTTTCTCACTGTTTCACCCACCAGGAGCTTTGCCACACCATGCATTTTGGCTACACCATTCTTTATGTCGAAGACGTGCCGCGCACCATTGCGTTCTACGAAGAGGCCTTTGGCCTGAAGCGACGTTTTGTGAGCGATGAGGGAGATTTCGGCGAACTGGACACCGGCGCCACCGCGCTGGCTTTTTCGTCGCTGCAGTTGATGGCGAAGCTGGGCAAGAACCCTCAGCGCGCCTCGGCCGACGCGCCCAGTTTTGAAATTGCCTTCACCACGCCCGATGTGCCCGCCGCCATCGAGCGCGCCGTGGCGGCGGGGGCCCGCTTGGTGCAGGCCGCCGAAGAAATGCCCTGGGGCCAGACCGTGGCCTACGTGGCCGACATCAACGACACCTTGGTGGAGCTGTGTACGCCCATGGCATTGCCGCCTACTGCTGCGTAAGCCGCGACAGCAACGCGCCAGCAACCGGTCAGCCGCCATACCCGGGCTGGGCCAGCGTGGCGAGCATGCCAGGCAAACGCCGCAGCGCTGCAGGGGTGCAGCCCAGCCACCGCTGGCATTCGCGGCTGAAGTGGGCCTGGTCGGCGTAGCCGTGGTCTGCGGCAATGGCGGCCAGGGGCACATCGCCATGC
>JBCNOJ010000008.1:0-26805 GCA_039593925.1 Acidovorax sp. | reverse complement strand
GCGCGACTTCATCCGCCAGGCCCGCCGCACCCGCAAGATCCTGGGCGGGGGCATGCGCCAGGCGGGCGTGCTGGCTGCGGCAGGCCACTACGCGCTGAACCATCACGTGCGCCGCCTGGCCGACGACCATGCCAACCTGGCGCGGTTGGCGCAGGGCTTGAGCGATTTCAACCAAAGCCACCCGGTGCTGCAGGGCAAGATCACGGTCCACCCCTGGCAGACCAACATCCTCTTTACCGACCTGCATGCGGACGTGGCCTCAGCCTTTACGGCCTGGCTGGCTGAACAAGGCGTGCGCGTGACGAGCAGCCTGTACGGCGCGGCCACGCGCCTGCGGTGGGTGGCGCACCTGGATGTGAGCGAGGCCGATGTGACAACGGCGCTCAACTGCGTGGCGCAGTTCCGGCTGCCGGGCTGATCGACTGGCTCGCGCTCCCGGCGCTGTTCAGGCTGTGTTTGTTCAGGCGGCGGGGTAAGAACCTGTTCTAAGTCCGCCCGCCAAAGATGCCGGTGCCGACGCGCACCATCGTGCTCCCGGCGTGGATGGCGGCTTCCAGGTCGGCCGTCATGCCCAGTGACAAGGTGTCGAACTGATCGAGGCCGGGCTCCTGCAGCGCCGATATCTGGTCGAAAAGCACTTTGGCGCTCGCATGGAGGGCGCGTTGCGCTTCGAATGCAGGAGCATGGTCGGGAATGCTCATGAGCCCCCGCACCACCAGCCGTGGCAGTTTCGCGACAGCGCGGACTAATTCCGTTGCATCAGCAGGCGCCACGCCGGACTTGGTGGCGCCGCCATCGATGTTGACCTGCACGCATATTTGCAGCGGCGCGAGGTGCTCCGGCCGCTGGGCCGACAGGCGCTCGGCAATCTTCAAACGGTCCACCGTGTGGACCCAGTCAAAGTGCTCGGCCACCAGGCGCGTCTTGTTGCTCTGGATGGGGCCGATGCAGTGCCATTGCAGCGCCACGCCGGGCTGGGCGGCGCGCAGGGCAGCGATCTTGTCCACCCCTTCCTGAATGTAGTTTTCGCCGAAATCGCGCTGCCCGGCCGCCACGGCTTCGGCCACAGCTTCGGGCCCGAATGTCTTGGAAACAGCCAGCAGCGACACGCGGGCAGGGTCGCGCGCAGCTGCCGTGCACGCCTGCGCCATCCTGCCCAGAACCTGTTGGAGGTTGTTAGCAATCGTGGTCATAATGTTTGACAGCGTATCAAACGATAGAGGGATTCCGTGGACATTACCCAACTGCTCGCTTTCAGCGTCAAGAACAAGGCCTCCGACCTGCACCTTTCCGCAGGCCTGCCGCCCATGATCCGGGTCCACGGGGATGTGCGCCGCATCAATGTCGATGCGCTCGACCACAAGACGGTGCATGCCATGGTGTACGACATCATGAGCGACTCGCAGCGCAAGACGTACGAAGAATTCCTGGAGGTCGACTTCTCGTTCGAGATCGAAGGCCTGGCGCGTTTCCGCGTCAACGCCTTCAACCAGAACCGCGGCGCGGCCGCCGTGTTCCGGACCATTCCTTCCAAGATCCTCACGCTCGAGCAGCTCAACGCGCCCAAGATCTTCGGCGACTTGGCCCTGAAGCCGCGCGGCCTGGTGCTGGTGACCGGCCCTACGGGTTCGGGCAAATCCACCACGCTGGCCGCCATGGTCAACTACCTGAACGAAACCGAATACGGCCACATCCTCACTGTGGAAGACCCGATCGAGTTCGTGCACGAATCCAAGAAGTGCCTGATCAACCAGCGTGAAGTCGGCCCGATGACGCTGTCGTTCGCCGCTGCGCTGAAGTCTGCGCTGCGCGAAGACCCGGACGCCATCCTGGTGGGCGAAATGCGCGACCTGGAAACCATCCGCCTGGCCATGACGGCGGCGGAAACGGGCCACTTGGTGTTCGGCACGCTGCACACCTCGAGCGCCGCCAAGACCATCGACCGGATCATCGACGTGTTTCCCGCCGAAGAGAAGGAAATGGTCCGCGCGATGTTGTCCGAATCGCTGCAGGCCGTGATCTCTCAGACGCTGTGCAAGACCAAGGACGGCTCGGGCCGCGTGGCTGCGCACGAGATCATGCTGGGCACCAGCGCCATCCGCAACCTGATCCGCGAGGCCAAGGTGGCGCAGATGTACTCCACCATCCAGACCAGCAACAGCGTGGGCATGCAGACGCTGGACCAGAACCTGACTGATTTGGTACGCCGAAACATCATCAGCCCGGCCGAAGCGCGCGCCAAGGCGAAGATTCCCGAGAACTTCCCGGGCTGAGAGAACCCCCTTACCCGCACACAGCAGACATTGCGGCCCACAGCGCCGCAGACCGGAGCAATGTATGAAAGGCATTCTTGGCCTTCTGAAAGTAAAGACCCGCGGCGGCAAGCCCACGGACGACCACACCGATTCCGTGCTGTTCTCCACGGCGTTTGCCGGTCAGGGCGTCGACGACTCGATGCTGGTGCCGTGGGAAGCACGTGCGGTGGAGGTGGGCGCCAAGCGCCTCCCGACGAGCCGCGGCGGCAAGCTGCTGCAAGGGTTGTGGGCCAAAGACAAATACATGGCGCACCTCGACAAGGACGCCGTCGAGCGCATGGAGCGCTTTTTCGAGTTCGCCGCGGTGCCGTCCAACCGCGACGTGATCCGCCAGGACGAGTACGGCAACTTCATGGTGGTGCTACTCACCGGCACCATTGCGGTGGACCGCGTGCAGCCCTGGGGCGAGCAATTGCGCCTGGCCGAAACGCGGCCCGGCGACATCCTGGGTGAAATGTCCTTGCTGGACAGCGGTATCCGGTTTTCGGCCTGCACCACGCTCACCGACTGCGAAATCGCGGTGCTGAGTGCGGAAGCGATGGACGACATGATGACCAAGGACCCCCAACTGGCCGCCAGCCTGATTGCGCTGCTGGCCCGCAAGCTTTCGCTGCGCCTGCGCGTGGTGAGTGCACGCCTGAGCGACAACCAGAAATGATGCGTCGCACCCACGTCACCAATGACCGGTTGAATGCCGAACACGCACGGGAGAACTTCTGATGGAACGCGATCAGGCCAGTAAATTCATCAATGACCTGCTCAAGCTGATGGTGAGTCGCAATGGCAGCGACTTGTTCATCACCGCAGACTTCCCGCCCGCCATCAAGGTCGACGGCAAGGTCACCAAGGTATCTCCGCAGCCCCTCACACCCAACCACACGCTCACCCTGGCCCGCGCCGTGATGAGCGACAAGCAGGTGGCAGATTTCGAGCGCACCAAGGAGTGCAACTTTGCCATTTCGCCGGCGGGCATTGGCCGCTTCCGCGTGAACGCTTTCGTGCAGCAGGGCAAGGTCGGCATGGTGATGCGGACCATCCCGCTCACGTTGCCCACCATTGACGGCCTGGGTGTGCCCCAGGTCCTCAAGGAAGTGACGATGACCAAGCGCGGCCTGTGCATCCTGGTGGGTGCCACGGGTTCGGGCAAGTCGACCACGCTGGCCGCCATGGTGGACTGGCGCAACGAGAACTCCTTCGGCCACATCATCACGGTGGAAGACCCCATCGAGTTTGTGCACCCGCACAAGAACTGCGTGGTGACGCAACGCGAAGTGGGCCTCGATACCGACACCTGGGAAGCCGCGCTCAAGAACACGTTGCGCCAGGCGCCCGACGTGATTCTGATGGGCGAAATCCGCGACCGCGAAACCATGGAACACGCCGTGGCGTTTGCCGAAACCGGCCACCTTTGCCTGGCTACTTTGCACGCCAACAGCGCCAACCAGGCGCTGGACCGGATCATCAACTTCTTCCCCGAGGAACGCCGCGCCCAGTTGCTGATGGACCTCTCGCTCAACCTGCGTGCCATGGTGTCGCAGCGATTGATTCCCAAACAGGACGGCAAAGGCCGTGCCGCAGCGGTGGAGGTCATGCTGAATACGCCGCTGATCTCGGACCTGATCTTCAAGGGCGACGTGGCCGAGATCAAGGAGATCATGAAGAAGAGCCGCAACCTGGGCATGCAGACTTTCGACCAGGCGCTGTTCGACCTGTACGAAGCGAATCTGATCACTTACGAAGACGCGCTGCGCAACGCCGACTCGCTCAACGACCTGCGGCTGCAGATCAAGCTCAACAGTCAGCGTGCCAAGTCACCCGATCTGGCCCAAGGCACCGAACACTTTGCGATTGTTTAGGCACCGCCCCGGCACGCTCATTCACCTGCTACGTTCATCTGCCTGCCCGCCCTCTTGGGCGGGTTTTCTTTTCCACGCACCCTTCTGCCATTCACACCATGCCAAGCACCAACCCTCGCAACTACGACGCAACCCCTTCGCGCAAGGTCGCCTTTCTGGGCCTGGGCGTGATGGGGTATCCCATGGCCGGGCACCTGGCGCTGGCCGGCCATCAAGTGAGTGTCTACAACCGCACCACTACCAAATCTATAGCATGGTGCGCAGAATTTGCGGGCGCTAGCACGCCAAAACATGCCACAACGCCGCGCGAAGCGGCAGCGGATGCCGACATCGTTTTTTGCTGCGTGGGTAATGACGATGACCTGCGCTCTGTCACGCTGGGTGCGGACGGCGCCTTTGCGGGAATGAAGCCGGGTGCGGTCTTCGTGGACCACACCACAGCGTCGGCCGAGGTGGCGCGCGAGCTGTATGCAGCGGCCAAGGCGCAGGGCCTGCATTTTGTCGATGCCCCGGTCTCGGGCGGTCAGGCTGGCGCGCAAAACGGCATGCTCACCGTGATGTGTGGCGGTGATGCCGATGCGTTCAACACGGCCCAGCCCGTGGCGATGGCGTTTTCCCGCGCCTTCACGCTGCTGGGCGACAGCGGCGCGGGCCAGTTGGCCAAGATGGTCAACCAGATCTGCATCGCCGGCTTGGTGCAGGGCCTGTCAGAGGCCGTGGCCTTCGGCCAGAACGCAGGCCTGGACATGAAGCAGGTGCTGGACGTGATCGGCAAAGGCGCTGCGCAAAGCTGGCAAATGGACAACCGCGGAAAGACCATGGTCGAGGACAAGTTCGACTTTGGCTTTGCGGTGGACTGGATGCGCAAGGACCTGGGCCTGGTGCTCGAAGAGGCCAGGCAAAACGGCTCGCGCGTGCCTGTCACGGCGCTGGTGGACCAGTTCTATGCCGATGTGCAGAAGATGGGCGGCAATCGCTGGGACACCTCCAGCCTGATCAAGCGCTTGAAGTAGACGCCACCAGGGCTGCGTGCTGAGCGTTCTTCGCCCGACACCCATAAAAAAATCCCGGCTCTCATCCTGCAGGCCGGGATTTTTGCATTCACCGCACTGCAGGCTGATGGGCCTGCGCAAGGGTCGTCAGCCCCCAGCCGGCTTGGTGTTGTCGGTTGTCACAGGCGCGGGCTGCGGTGCGATGCGGCTCAGTTCTTCTTCCGAGACGATTTCGAACACGCGCACCACCTTGCTCACGCCGCTCACGCCACGCGCGATGTCGGTGGCACGGTTGGCCTCGCGCTGGGACACGCGGCCCATCAGGTACACGATGTTGCGCTCGGTCACCACCTTGAAGGCGGTGGCCGAAATGTCTTTGGCGTCCACCAGGCTGGCGCGCACCTTGCCGGTGATGAAGGTGTCGTTGGACCGCTGGCTCAGGCTGGTATTGGGCATGACGGCCAGGTCGTTCACCACCGAACGCACGTTCTCCACGCTGCCCACGATCTGCTCGACAGTCTGGCGGTCTTGCGCATTGGGGGCTTCGCCCGTCAACAACACCTGGCGGTTGTAGCTCGTGACATTCACGTGAACACGGTCGCCCAGCGTCTCGCGGATGCGGTTGCCAGCGCGCAGTTCAATGCCCTCATCCTCGACCTGCGTGCCGGCGGTGCGGCGGTCTACCGCCATCACACCGCCGACCACGGCGCCGCCGATGATGAGCGGCGCACAGGCCGACAGGCCCGCAGCAAGCGCCGCGGCGGCCAGCACGGTGCACACGGTGCGGGGTGCACGCAGCGCGCGGCCAAAGCGGCTCAGAGGGTTGAGCGAAAGGGTTGCCGGGGTGGAAATGGGGTTCATAGCGGATTCTCCTGTTCACCAAGTAACTGGGCATCCACACCGTCTGCCAGGCAATGCAGCACCAGGGCATGGACTTCGCGCACACGGGCCGCGCGGTCGTGCGGCACGCTGATCAACACATCGGTCTCGCGCACCAGGGCGGCCAGCTTGCCCCCCGTGCGGCCGGTCAAGACGACCACGGTCATGTCGCGCTCATGCGCCGCCTCGGCGGCGGCCAGCAGGCTGGCGTCATTGCCTGACACCGACAGGACCAGCAGCACGTCGCCCGCCTGGCCCAGAGCCCGTACCTGGCGGGCGAACTGCTGGGTGGTGTCCTGCGCGGCGGCGTTGCCCGCAGTGGTGGTCAACAGCGTGCTGTCGGCCGTCAGCGCCAGCGCGGCCAATTCGGGCCGCTCGCGCTCAAAACCGGTGACGCAAAAAGCCGCGAACTGTTGTGCCTCGGCGGCCGAAGGCCCATTGCCGCAGGCCAGCACTTTGCCGCCGCTGGTCACACAGGCCAGAACGGCTTGCACGGCCGCAGCGATGGGGTGGCTCAGCGCCTGTGCGGCCTGGTACTTCAGGTCAGCGCTGTCGATGAAATGCTGTTGGATGCGTTGCTCAAGCATGAGGGCCCGATGATACCTTCCGCGTGTTACAGCTTTTGTAGCAAACCGTAGACGCTGGGGTTGCGTTGGCGCTGAAAATGCATCGCAAAAAAACGCCCGGAACCCGCGCCGTCATTGCGCGTCAAAGGCCGCCTTGATCCACTCGATACCGCCCTCGACCAGCACCACATCAAAGCGGCACGGCGGTGGAGAGGGCAGCCGCAGCAGATAGTGCCGGGCCGCAAACACAATGCGCTGCTGCTTGGTGGCGCTGATGCTGGCCCCGGCTCCACCGAAGCCGCTGCCCGAGCGGCTGCGCACCTCCACAAACACCAGCGTGCCGTCACGATCACGCATCACCAGATCGATCTCGCCACCGCCACGCCCTGGCGTCCGATAATTGCGCTCCACCATCTTCAGGCCCGCCGCCTGCAGATGGGCCAGGGCCTGGTCCTCTGCCGCATTGCCGCGTTCGCGCGTGGTCGTTGCTCCAGGCGCTGGTTGGCGGGCCGCTGCCGCTGGTTTTTTCTTTCCAAGGAATGTCATTGAGCGCATCTTTCGCTTCAGCCCTCGATGCCGCGCGCCAAGCGGCGGCCTCCCAGCATTATCCCGACGGGGCTTTGTACGTGGTCGCCACGCCCATCGGCAACCTCGCAGACATCACGCTGCGCGCGCTGCATGTGCTGCAACTGGCCGACACCGTGGCCTGCGAAGACACGCGCCACACGCAGTCGATGTTGCGCGCCTATGGCATCGACAAAAACGCGGCTCAACTGCTCGCCGTGCACCAACACAACGAGGCCGAGGCCGCGCAGAACGTGGTGCAGCGGCTGCAGCAAGGCCAGCGCGTGGTGTATGTCAGCGACGCGGGCACGCCCGGGGTGAGCGACCCTGGCGCGCGGCTGGTGGCCGCAGTGCAAGCGGCCGGCTTGCGCGCAGTGCCGCTGCCAGGGGCCAGCAGCATCACCACCGCTCTCAGCGCGGCGGGCGCCGTGGCCCATGGCAGTGAGCACAGCGGTTTTGTATTTGCCGGTTTTCTGCCCACCAAAAGTGCCGAACGCGCCAGCGCCATCGCCCAGCAACTGGCACCCGAAGCCCGTTGCGTGGTGTTGCTGGAAGCCCCCCACCGCATTGGCGAGCTGGCCCAGGCTCTGGCCGTGTTGGGCGAGCGCCCCGTAACCCTTGCACGCGAGCTGACCAAGCAGTTCGAAGAAATCACCACCCAGCCCGCCCATGCATTGACTGCGTGGCTGAACGGCTCGCCCCAACGCTCGCGTGGCGAGTTTGTCGTGCTGCTGCACCCGGTGGCCATGACGGCCGACGATGGCGGAGAAAGCCTTCGCGTGCTGCGCCTGCTGCTGAAAGAGCTGCCGCTCAAAACCGCCGTGCGGCTGGCAGCGGAGGTCAGCGGCGCATCTCGCAACGTGCTTTATGACACGGCCTTGGCCTGGAAGCGCGAGGCTGATCGGTCTGACGGGCCTGATGGGACCGGCGGGGAAAGCGCTGAGGCACAGTAACTCCGCAGGCATTCGGAAAAATTCAAGCAAAAATGGCCTCTAGCGCTTACCCATAAAGCGCTAGAAGCTATCAATTCAGGAGTTTCCAGCCCTGAAATCGGTAAAGCAAAGCTCCGCCATTCAACCCGTCACCGCCAGCCCCGCAGCCACGCCGCCGAACAAATCGCCCTCGCGCTGAGGCGTGTCGGGAAACGCCACCTTGAGCGCCTGCCGGAGCGGACGCAGGGCCGACGAGCCCCCGGTCAGATAGATCGCCTCCAGCGCCTGCCCCGCCACATCCGCCTGTTTCAGGCAATCTTGCGCGCACGCCACGACCTGCTGCAGCGGCTGCTCCAGATAGCGCGACAACCCCTCAGGCGTGACGGCAGCCTGCAGGCCCGGCTCGATCCAGTCCAGGGCCATGGGCGCATCGGCATCCGACACCGATGCGGCAATCTTGGCCTGCTCCACCGTATCGGCCATGCGGTGGCCCAGGCGCTCGTTCAACACCCGCATCAACCTGGCGTGCAGCTTCGCGTCGGCATAGTCAGCGCGCAGCGCCTGTGCATCGCGCAGCGCCCGCGGCGAATACAGCCACTGAATCAGGTGCCAGGTGGACAGGTCAAAAAACATCCGGTTCGGCACCTCGCGCCCCGAAGGCCCCGTGTGCCGAAAGCCGAGCAGCGGCATCAGCAGATCCAGGCTCAGCCGCCGGTCAAAGTCCGTGCCGCCCACGTGTACGCCCGTGGTGGCCAGCACATCGCTGCTGCGGTCCGCCTGGCCGCGCCGCCCCGGTCCCAACCGGACCACCGTGAAGTCCGACGTGCCGCCACCAATGTCCACCACCAACACGAGAGATTCTTGGGTGACCCGCTGCTCATAGTCCAGCGCCGCAGCAATGGGCTCAAACTGGAAACTGATGTTCTCAAACCCCGCATCCTGCGCAGCCTGCCGCAGTGAGGCCTCAGCCTGCTGGTCCCGAGCGGGGTCGTCGTCCACAAAATGCACCGGCCGCCCCATCACCACCCGCTGCGGCAACCCGCCCAGCTCATCCGCCGCCTTGCGCGCCAGCATGCGCATAAACATGCTGATGATGTCCTGGTAGCTCACCAGCTTGTCGTGCACGGCAGTCTGGTCCTGCAGCAACGCACTGCCCAACAGGCTTTTGAGCGACCGCATCAACCGCCCCTCGGTGCCCGCCAGGTAATGCGCCACCGCATCCCGCCCAAAGTGCGTGCGGTGGTCTTCGGTGTTGAAAAACAGCGCCGTGGGCAATGTGTGCGCACCACCTTCCAGCGCCACCATGCGCGCGGGGCCTGCGCCCTGCCGAACCGCCATGGCGGAATTGGAAGTGCCAAAGTCGATACCGAGGGTGGTGTCCTTCAAAAGGTGCATGGGTCAGGCTGAGGGGGAATCGAACATAACGGCATCCGCAGCCTCCCAACGACGGGAAGTGCGAGGCCATGTGCAATGGAAAAAGCCCCTGATTCAAAAGAATCAGGGGCTTTTGTTTGGTGGCCTGGGGCGGAATCGAACCACCGACACAAGGATTTTCAAGACAACGCCCAGTTTCGAGGTAGCTGCGCCCAAGCTCAAGAATTGTAACGATTTTTCGCGCTCCGGCTGCGCCTCCCACGGACGCTTCCGAACTGACCGCCGAACCTTTCGTCAGCACCACCTGACGAGCCCCCCATTTTTCCAATCGAATCAGTGCGTTGGCTTCGCCGCTTCCGAACTCACCGACCTAGCGGTCTCAATGACAGCGCGACCCCTCTGGCTGGTGACTCCCGACGCTCACTGGCACATGGGGGTCGGGCAGAATCGGCCAAAAGAGGCCCGCGGCGTTTGGGCAATGCGGTGACTAAACCTTCCGCGATAGGCTACGTGGGAGCGGAACTTGAGCACCTACTAGGCCGCGCATACTAGAGGCAGCTTGGAAACCAGTTAGACCTCTTCGCGCGCCTGCTCGTCAGTGTCGTCAGACTCCTCGTCGTCGTCATTCCCCCTCCGTATTGCCCGAAGGCCCGTGAGAACTTGGTCACCATATGGCGTCAGCGTCCAGTAGGTTCCCGCGTCCTTGACGCTACGTGTTTTCTCACTCTTAGCGATGAGGCCCAGTGCGCGTGGCTGACCTCCTTGAGCAATCTAGTCGAAATCGGGAATGCTCGAAAACCGCCAGCCTGACTGGGGCTCATATTTGCGCGGATCGGCGAAGTATTGCTCGAGTTCTTGATTGCCTGAGAGGCTCAGTTCTTCATATCTCAAATCCCACATGACGCGACCAACGTCGGCGATGGCGGCTCGCTCCGAGGGCTTCTCTTCCATCATCCACCGAAAAAGACGAGGCAGAATGAGGCCGCCCGGAAGATCTAATGCGCCGAGTTCTCTCACTCGTTGTCTTATTAAGTTCCTGAGGGCGCCGTTGCGCACCTCGCAAGCGTAGTCACCTAGACTGGCTGAGACGCTCAACGGCTGCAGGGTTAGAACTCGGTATAGCAGCATGCCGAGTCCCCAACTCTCATATGTGCCGCCGAAATGGTGATTCCGCTGCCACGGACTGAATACTTCCGGAGGGAGGCCAGTGAATGCCCCCCCAATCGTCCGGGGCGCATGTGCGAGCATCACGAAATTGTGATTAGGTTCGTCCTCGTAGTTACCCATGATGACCGGAAGCGCTTCGCCCCAATCAAGCACCTTGACCGCCGATCTCGCATCGACATCTTTTACCTGGGGGCCCATGAGTGCCAGCCCTTCTGGCAGCAGCATGATGTTCCCAGGATGAAAGTCACGGTGCTGATAGTTCCTTGTGGCTGTCGACATCGCGAAGGTGACCCGATGAAAGACTGCGAGGCGTTCTTCCACAGTCAGCTTGTCCGCACGCTCGATCCACGTTGAAAGCAACTCACCATGGATCCACTCAGTGACGAGTGCAAGAGTCTGCTGCTCATCGAACTCTTCAAAGTGCAGCACCTTCGGTGCGACATCGTCGATAGGAAACATGGCGATGGCCTCAAGAGCGTCCCGCTCCATGAGGAACTTCGCTCTCTCGCCGTCGCCGCGCGGGCAGATGAGGTACTTCATGAAGACTTGGGTGCCATTCGTGGTATCCGTCCCTGAGAATGTTGCACCTCCGAAGGAACTGCCGATTCTGTAGTCCGCGCGATAGCGATTGCCCAGCGTGGCTATTCCCAGCATTCTGATGAGCGCGGTGCTCTTGTTTGGCGCGGGCATGTTGTCAGTCACTTCTTCCTCTTTAGCTTTTGGCCTTGAACAGAGTCGTTGCCTGAACACTGCTGCAAACTAGCATGACTTCGTTCTCGGAAAGAAGCGCTGAGTGGATGTCATCGCATCTGAACTCAAGCCGGCCCAGCAGCGTCGGAATTGTTTCGCTCGAATGCGAATCCATATATGCGCCATAGAGGTCCCCGCACAGCGGACTCCAACAGAAGCAAAAATCGGCTAATGGGCGTAGCGCCCTTACCTCCCCCGTGTCGCGAGCATAGTCGCGCGCCACATCGAGGGATCCCGTAGAAAAAATCGATCGCTGACGAAATCGAACACCGAATCGTGCTTCAAACCAGTTATCAATCTCAAGCTGCACCAGCGGCGGCATATTCACAGGCGTCCGCTCCTCAGGGGAGCCGAAAGTGACTGTCTCTTCGCTGACCCGAATCGGAAATCCACGAAAGAGCTTTAAACCTTTGGACTGTTCGTCCCATACATGCTCGGAATTCCAGATTGGCATTAGTGGTTGGGCTCCTTGAGGTGACACTGGATACTCAGCCGAAGGGTACCCGGGGATCGGAATCTCCGCCTAGTAGCCGATTGGCGATCCTGGGAATAGTGCCACCGCCTGAAATGGACCTAAGCGCGCACGCACTGAGGGCCGCCGCAGCAAGGGGGGACACCGCGACGAAGGAAGCGTGCGCCTCACCGCTGCTTTACTACCGTTTCCAGCCTATGCAAACGCTGCTTCTGAGATTCCGCTGCTGGCCGGTTGCGGAGTGGATCGCCCCGAATTCCTTGAAGGCTTTTTATCTACTTAGATGACTTCTCGGCCATCTTCTTTGCCGGAGAGACAAGCAAACTTACCACCTGCTCATGCCTTAAAAGTCGAGTTTCGCTGCCGGTCCAAAAAGCACAGTGGGTTGCTCCACATGTCACCTGAAAGGCCGTAAACGTGGGCTTTCCTTCGATGTTCACAACAGCCGTACGGTGGGTGCCTTCTGACCAACTGTTTTTGTCACCTTCAGCAGCCTTTTCCCCTGCATCAGAAGATAGCAGAATGGCGACAGCCAGTCCCACCACGATAAAGAAGAAGCCGGCGACATAAAAGTAGAGAACCCCCCCTTTCTCCACAAACCTAATCAAGGCGGGGGTAGGCGTGTTTGGCATTGCGACCACTTTGGAACGTATCCGCTGCAATGCCAGCGTTTGAAGACGTTGAACTTTCGGAAATGAGGAAAGCACAGCCGCGGTCATCACAACAGCGAACACTAGAGCCACGATAGACACACCAGTCAGCATGGGACCAAGTCCAAGCGTCAAAAGAGACATGAATCCATACAGCCACACTCTGTCTATCTGGAGCGGGAACATGGACTCTTCCACGCCGAAGGCTCTCAGATAGCTCTCGTGATACACCGTGCCCACGAGGTAAAGCACTGCTGAAAGAACCGGAAGGACGGTCAACAGAAGTTGAAGCGGTGACTCTCTCCCATACGACCCGCTACGACTGTGATCTGGCGTTGCAACAGGCGACTCTGCTAGGTGCCCCGGCTCTCGTGCGCCATCACCAACAATGCTCGGAGAGCTATTCGTATCCACGAACTGTTTTGCCTGTCGCTGTTCTTTGTATTTGCCCCTCATTACCCCTCCAAAATGAATATTCTGACGCCCCGGCCCCACAAGGGAAACCAGGGCGCCCACCGCTTTTACGCAGCCTTCTTGACGATCATCGACCCTGCATTCGCGGCTTCTTGCAGCGCCTTTGCCGATAGGTGCGCGTACCGCATGGTCACCTTGGGATCGCTATGCCCAAGTATCTGCTGAACTTCGAACAGGCTCCGCCCACGCGAGACCAGGAACGACGCAAAGGTGTGCCGTAGGTCGTGAATGCGGATGTTGACTCCCGCCTTCTTGCGCAGCCGATACCACGCCCGGGTAATGGCGGTGTACGGCTTGCCTGTCACAGGTGAGGGGAACAGATACTGCGATTGCCCTTGCGACTCCAACTGTTCCAGCACCCACAAGGCCGAGTCGTTCAACGGGATTGAACGTGGCTTCTTGGATTTGGACAAGCTGGCCTCTACCTTCCACACGCCCCGCTCGATATTGATGTTCTTCCAGGTGGCGGTGAGCCCCTCGTTCAGGCGGGCACCCGTACTCAGCAAAAACATCAGGATCAGGCAAACCGTGCGGTTGCGATCGGTGCGCAGCACATGCAGCAGTTGCTCTAGCTGCGTTTCGTCGAGGTAGTTCTCGACCTGGTTGTCCACCATGAACAGCTTGATGCCCTTGAGCACGTTCTTTTCGATGAACTCCCATTGCACGGCGAGGTTCAATGCACGGCGCATCAGCTTGATGCAGTGATCCGCTGAGGCAGGGCTTTGCTTTTGCAGGAACGCCCGGTGGAACACCTCCACCTCCCGCCGGGAGATCGCATTCAGGGGCATGTCCTTGAACGTGGGCGCAAGGTGCAGGCGGTACAGCTGCTCATCCTTCTTGGCGGAACGTTTGTGAGAAATCGCATGAGGCATGTAGTGTTCGCGCATGAACACGTCGAACGTCATCGAGTCCAAAGGGGCCCTGGTCGATGTCTCTGAGATCGAGTGCTTGGGCGCCAGCACATGAGCGGCCTTGAGCTGGCGAGCTTGCTTGCGGGCCTGGGCAAGGGTCACGTCTTTGATCGTCCCGAGCTTGGTGTAGCTGTTGGTGCCCTTGTCATTCTTTTGACGCAGGTACCAAGTGGGAACAGCAGTGACAGATGCACGGCATTCGACGAACAAGCCAGGCTCGTCCGCGACGCTGTACTCGATCTTGGTTTTCCCGGGAGGGCACACCAGACCGGGCGCCATGAAGGCAGGGGTAAAAGTCATGACTGGCATAAAGACTCCTTTCGAGTGGTTGGAAATGCGTGCCGCAAGGGACTGGGCACAGAGGTGGCATGAAGTGGGTATGCACGAGGACTGCGAATCCGCGTGCCGTGTGGAAAGGCAGACGCAGCCGTGCCCCTCAGCTTTTCAGCAAAGGAAACACTGGGCCGTAGAAGCACCGCTACTCAGGGAGCGGAGGAAAACAGGCGGCCCTCCTGCGCGTGGAGAGCCCCTGTCCGTGGCGGTGTGGGAAGGTGGAAACCTGGTTTCCTGAAAGCCTGGGGCGCCCCCCCCGCACGTCGTTAGAACTCGCTGGGATCCACCCAGGGCGTCAGCAGCGAATAGGCCATTGCGCCCTTGCTGACTCGGCGAAAGGTCCAGAGATGCACAGACTTGTCGGTCCCACAGTAGGCGTCCAACACCCTGAAAATCGCTCTCCGAGACTCACCAGTAGACTCACGAACCGCGATCTCAATCTTCATCTTCTGGCCGATGCCGTCAGAGATGCACTTGCTGATGGCCTCGATCAAATTAGCATCATGCGCCTTTTGTGCCTTCCGCTTCATGTCCGCCAACTCCGTCTCCGACAACAGGCGTACAGACTCCAACTTAGCGGCGTAAGAAACATCGGCACCATCGGCGTACGAGCAGCACACACTCTGCTCCACAGCACCGCGCGATTTCACGTTTCTAAACTCGACGAGCTTCGATCCGTGCGGATGTTCACCGGGAACGTCACTCATGATGTAGGCGCAGTCGAAGTCGTCCACGATGTCAGAGGTGCCACCGTACTGACGCTTTCCGTCAGCCCCCACATTCTTGTTCGTATGTGCGAACGCGAGCACCGTCCCGCCCTTACTGACAAAGGCGCGCACAAGAGCACTGAAGTCACGGGCCTTTGACTTGTCCATAAGATCTACGAACTTCTTTAGGGTGTCCAGCACCAACACCGTGCCTCTTGCTGTGTTGGTTTCGATCATCTCTACGATTGATCCTCGGAGCTTGTCCACATCGAAACCGGCATGTCCCGGCACTAGATAGTGAAAGCTTTGTTCTTCTGTAAGGCCGAGTTTGTCCACCGCGCCATTGAAGGAGTCGTCTGCGTTGATGTAGAAGACCTTTTGGGCTTGAACCCGGCCGCTCGCGATCGCCTCTTTAAGTAGAGCAAGAGAGACCAGCGTCTTCCCAGTATTAGGTGCTGCGTACAGAACTGTTGCCTGCCCCAAAAGGGCGATGCCTTGCAGGACATACACCTCTTTTAGCTTACGTGCTGCCAACCCCTCATATTGGCCACGGAGGGAGAACTGCCGAAGAGGATTGCTCACGTCCTCCGCAGACGACTGCTCAAAGTTCACTACTGCTTGATCTGTCGAAAATTCCATATACGTCCTTGAATCTGCTCAACCGCGATAGGGGTTTGGGTCGAGAGTGTTAAGTGACGTGAATGCAGATTTCCAGGCTTTCAGGCTCCCGAAGTTCCAAGGCGACTGCGGCCTCAGGTTGTCCAGGTTTCCAGACTCCCGAGAACATCATCTCCCAGATTTCTAGGTTTCCAGCTTCTCCCTTCGCTGACATCTGTGCCCGCGATAAAAATGGAAAGCTGAAACGCGCCTAATTGTTGGCCCTCTGCTTCACTCGTGATCGTTTTGGCCATGCGAGGCCGATAACTGCTTGTGATTTAAGAACGCCAATGGGTTCTAGTGACGACCTGATCAGATGACCAGATGTTTTGACGCCTTCACAGAGAGCTCTCTGTAGAGGTTGTTGTGACTGTTCAAGACGACAAAAGGCCTCGAACAATGGGACGTTTTTCGGCACGCAGATGTGCCATGGCGACTCCAAACTGAGTGCCTAGTCCTTGCATCACCGAGTAGGCGGAAGCATGACTGAATGAAACACGTAATTCTTAGTTCAATCCAAATCCTTTCGTATTTAGCCGTTCGTCTGAACAGGTAAGCGAATTTTACTCCTCAATAGCCCAGACACATCAATCCCCAGAAAAAGATAGTTTGTTACATTTGCATTTTGACGAACATTTCCCTCACAGATAAGCTCCGCACCCCAGTGCCGCAAAGGTCCCCGGTTCAACGGTCGCCTGTGGGAGATAGCATCTCGAACTGCAGTTTCGAATGGCTTTCGAAAAAATAAGAACCGAAACCCCGGAGCAGCACCATGCGGCACCACCCCGGGACATTTCTTAAACCTCATCCCAATCACTCACCCACAGCAAAGCCACCGTCGCTCACGGCATCGGTTGTTTTTGGGGTGTTCAAGAAGAGGTGTTCCGGCAGGCCAGCAGCGAGGCCGGGGCCGGGAGGGAGAGCCCGAGGTGGCCCAGGAAGGCCCCAGGTTGTCCCGAGGAGGACCGAGCGGGGTCGGCCAATGGGGCCGCTATCAGTCCCAGGCCGGGCAGCCCTGGCGCTCCGCCTCCCACCCCAGCAGCCCCGCCGCATGGTTGGTGATGGTCAAAGGCAGCAGCTCTACCGGCATGTCCCGGTCCAGCATGGCAGTGGCAGCAGTCAGAACGCAGTCTTGGTAAGTCATGGGTTTACTTCTTTCGTTGGGTGTCGAGGTAGTACACAAGCCCCGCAGCGATCAGCGTGATCACGAGGAAGTGCAAGGGAAAGGCATAGACCAGCAGGCCCAGCCCGACCAGACACAGCCAGCGTGCGCCGCAGGCCATGAGGTGCAGAACCAGAACAGTGGTCAGGGAAGCGGCAAGCAAAGCGGCCATGGAGACTCCTTAAAAGCAAAGCTGAGGTCAAAGGTCCGGTCGAAGATGTCGCCGGGGATGGAGTGACCTGCTTGCGATGAACGGTGTCACCAGTGCCGAGGTTGCCGGGTTGCGATGGCTATGCGGTGGTCAGACCGCTGACCGCTTGGAACGCGCCTTGGGGTCACTCTTGAGGTCTTCCTTGGTTGGTCGAGAAGCAAATGACGGCGCCTGCAGGATGGCCTTCCAGTCAGTGGTCTCCACGTACTGATAGGCATGCCGCTGGTCTACAGCTGCTTGCACGACGCCCAGATGCTTGAGGGCGGCCAATACAAATCCTGCGGTGTTCACGGAGGTTCCCGCAAACAGCGGGGCCAGTGCCGAAGCCGCCAAGGTGGGCGCTTTCATCACAAGAGGCTTGATCGCTTCCCAGGCCACCCAGGATGGGTTGTGATGGCCTTTGCCGGTGTTGTGGGTCACGCGCAGGTGCAGGCGGTCCTCAGGATCGGTTCCCAGCTCGTAGGTGAGCGTGGAGCGGCCGGACAAGGATGGGCACTGATCGGTGCGCAAGGTGGTGATGCTGTCGGGGTGGATATCTGTCATTGGTGGTCCTTGATAGTGATTAGGTCGAGGAACATTCCTCATTACAGATACATGGTTTTTCTCAGTTTGGAGAGGGCAAAAAAATGCCACCCGAAGGTGGCGTGGCTGGCGTTGGTGAGGTTGGCGATGAGCCGTATGGACTGTTCATGAAGAAAGACTCCCTTGGGCGAAGCGATCACAAAGGGCCGACAGTTCATTCGGAGTGCCATAGGGAGATCCAAGACTTTCCCGAGGCATGAACACCACCACACCAAACCCGTCATCACTTTGGATGAAGGTCAGGACATACCAGTGTTCGTAGACCTCCAGCGCATCCCAGGACGGTGTGAAGTCCGGGTGATCCCACGCCAGTCCATTCCAGCGGCTGTGCATGACGTTGAAGCCCAGATGCTGCTCCAGCGCCTGTGGCGTGTCCTGGCAGTCCATTACCACGACATGCAGCAGGCTGGCCCAGTCGGTTAACTCGCTGGCTGTTTCTGCGGGGATTCTTTCGCGCACGAGGGTGTGCAGTCCCAGGTCGTCTTCGGTGTGGGCCAGGCGGATAAGGGCTTCGTGGTCACGGTAGGTTTGCATAGAGGCGGATTTCCTTTCATGGGTGGATCAAGCGGACAAACAAAAAGCGCCCGAGGATTTCTCCAGGGGCGCCCGGTGGGGTGCGGTGCATGTGTGTACTTAGGGGGTGTTTCGGGGAGTTGAGGTCAAAGGATGGAGGGAGTGCCCTTGTGCTTTAGTGGCACCCGGTGGGGAGCCATAGGCGACGAAGGCTGGTGGTGGCAGGGAGTGAGAAAGCGCTATTGGCCTTGGGGTTGTTTCTTGTCGCCTGTGGGGTTCTTGATGGCCCGCATGTGGTTGCTGAGGGTCACCGCCAAGTACACCAAGGCGCAGATGGCCCAGAAGATCGCCACGCGAAGGTCCCTGATCACGCCAACAAGGGCGAGCAGGCCCATGATGCAGAAGAGGATCAGTTGGGTTTTGGTGGTGCGCTCTACGGCCTGTTTGAACAGTTCCACATCGGCATCGATGTCCACGCTCTTTGCGGTGAGGGCTTGCAGGTTGATGGGATCAGGGGGCAGCTTGGCGGCTTTCTCGGCCTGTGCTGCCAGGGCGGCTTCGCGTTCTGCCTGGAGGGCTGCCTGTCTGGCCATGGCGGCTTCTCTTCGGACTTTCTCTTCTTCATCGGCCAGCTCTTTGCGGCGGGCTGCCAGTTTCTGGTTCAGGTCCATGGGTCTCCTTATGGTGGTTGGTGGGATGGGGGTAAAGGCGGGCAATAGAGATAGAGGGCGATCAGACTTATTCGCCTTCTTGCAGTTGGTCGGCGATGGCGTGCAGGACGGCACCACCGAGGACGGCACCAGCGGCACCGGCAACGGCTTTGCGCCCTACTTTCTTGGCCTGGGCTTCTGCGGCGATCACGTCATCGATGCAGCGGGCGGCACGGGATGCGCGTTCGGCTTCGGGGACTCGGCGCTCGAAGGTGACCATGAGGGTTTCTCGGTCGGACACCAAGAGGTGGCGTTGCATCACCTTGGTCATGAAGACCATGCGCCAGCCTTCGGAGGCCATGGCGTTGATGTAGGCCTCCAGCACACCGGTTTCGATACGGCCTTCTCCGATGAGGAAAGAGCTGATGGCGCCGTCGGCTACGTCGATCACTTTGTATTCGTATTCCATGGGGGTCCTCCTGGGTCGGTTGGGTTGATGGGGTTGGTGAGTACCGGGGTATGGCGATCACTTGCTCCAGCGGGCGCGCTCGAACACGCTGGGCAGCTCAATGCTTCCCTTGTCCTTGTCGTACACGCACAGGTGGCTCGTGTATTTGCTGGAAGACTCGCTTTCCTTTTCGGACAGCTCGACAACGATGCGGCCATCCTTGGTCCAGTGATCGATGGGCTTGACGATGGCGCTGTACTTGGCGCGCTCTTGTTTATGGAAGCTGGCGCATTCATCTTTGACACGGGCGATTTCTTCGCGGCTGGGGCCTGAGCAGCCAGACAGGACGAACGAATACACGAGGGTCATGAGGAGTACGCAGAAGAGCTTGGATTTCATAGAGAGCGGTCCTTTCTTTAGTGGTGATTGAGGGTTGATGAAGTGGCGTTGGAAATTGAGACGCCTGCACGCGACTCGCCCACATGAAAGGGCAAACAGCGCATGTAACGATTTCCGTGACGACAGATTATCACTACGTCACGAGACTCGTGACATGGTTTCTGAGCCCTCTCGCCCCTCAACAGTCATTGGTCGCCGTATGCGATCACGACGTGAAGATTTGGGGTGGTCTCAAGAAAAAGTGGGCGTGCTTATCGGCATTGACGAGTCATCAAGTCGTGCGCGAATCAGCAGGTATGAGTTGGGGACACATGAACCCCCGGTGAAGACTGCTCGACAAATCGCCGAGGTATTGGGTGCACCGCTGGAATATCTCTACTGCGAGGATGATGACGTAGCTAAGTTGCTTCTGGCGCTGTCAAAGATCAAGTCAAGTACGCGCAGACAGGTTGTTTACAGATGGCTTGATGAGGTGAGATGAGCTGCTTCTAAGGAGGGAACAGTATGAATTTTGAAACTTACGGTCCGTACTTTTTCGGCGACACGATGATTACCAAGGAGCATGCCAAAGACCTGCGACATCAGCTCGAAGGTGGCGAGCACGGGACCATTCTTTCCAATGCGCCTGGATGCTATGTGTTCGGAGTGAAATCCTCGGGCTCTCCGCGTGTCATTCCCTGGTACGTGGGAAAGGCGGAGAGGCAGCCCTTAGTGAAGGAAGCGCTGAACGATGGGCACTTGCAGGTATACAACGAGATCTTTCACACATTCAAAAAGGGACGCGCAGCGTTGTACTTTTTACCCGCTATCACTAACCAAGGCCGCCCTACCAAGCTCGCGCCGCCTGGTGGAAGCAAGCCAGCCATCGACTTTCTTGAGGACTGGCTTATTGCGTCCTGCCTCAAGACCAACCCTGACCTTTGGAATATCAAGAAGACGGCGATTCTTCGGGACATGTACGTGCGAGGGGTGTTCAATCCGCGGAAAGGAGACTTGAACAGCCATGCATCCGCGTTTAAGGCCACGCTGGGTGTCAAAAGGGGCGCTACAGACGAAGCGGCCGTGCGCCGAGATAAAGATACCTCTGGGACCTTTCGAGCCGTAGCCGTTCGGCAGTTTCAGGATGATGGGCTTCAACCGGCCTAGAGCACTGGCATTCAAACCGCGAAGGCACGATCCGAGCTTGGAGAAGGGCCGAACCAGCGAGCGCGGCCGTACCACACCGATTGGAGCCCGCCTCAATCCAATCGGCGAACATCACCTGCCAATACAGAAAGCCCCTGACTCCGAACAACCAAGGGAGTCTGGCTACTGACTGCTGGAGCGGCATCGAACCAACGACTCAAGGATTTCAGGTCGCATTCATCTCACGCGGCCAACGCAACTGATGAGGCACGCTTTTTTGCGACTTTCTTTGCTGCAGATGCGCGTATCGCAGCAGCTATTTGCCCCCCAACCGCCCTTGCCACGGGTGGAGGAAATGCGTTCCCCACTTGCCGATAAGTAGAGGTCTTTTTTCCTGCAAGTTCCCACGTATCAGGAAAGCCTTGAATTCGCGCCGCCATTCGCACCGTTAGACGAGGCATACCTTCAAACAACGGATCGGGAGCGTCATTGGCAAGGCCATGTCCATCAACACATAAGGCCGCCCAAGCCCTTTTTGCGCGGGTGGGGCCTAAATCAGGGCCACCATGCTTCTTCGATCCACCTACAAGAGTTGGAGCAATCGCTTGGGCTTGTTCCCGCCACGCTTCAGCCCCGCGCCAACCCCTTGAAGCCATCAGGTCATAAAGTACATCGCCGACTGTGGGCGCTGGTACCAATCCCGCCTGAGGCCATTCGAAGTTCCTAGAAATTTCTTTTTTTAAGCCGACCAATATAGAGCGTGGGCGGAGTTGCGGAACACCAAAGCTGCTCGCATGTAAAAGCTTCCACTCCGCGTCATAACCTAGTTTCTTAAGCCTTGCCAAGACATTGGATCGGTAGTTTTCGAAGACCGGGTCAAGCAACCCTCTCACGTTCTCTAGCATGACCACTGCGGGACGCGCTTCATCGACAAGCCGTAACGCCTCAGGAAACATGTCACGCTCATCATCTGCACCTAATTGTTTACCAGCGTGAGAAAACGGCGGGCACGGAACTCCGCCAGCGACCAACTCAATTCCCTTGAGGTGCGCCGCCGAATAGTCCCGGACGTCGCCTTCGATCACTCTCCACTGCGGACGATTTAACCGCAACGTTGCGCAGGCCTGAGGCTCGAACTCTACGAGGTCAAGATGCGCAAACCCGGCCTGCTCCAGCCCCAAAGCCTGCCCACCAGCCCCAGCGCAAATTTCAATTGAGTTCATCTCGTCGCGATTCCAAATATTTGCCATCTAGGCTTGCCAAGGTTGCAGGTCATGGTCATAGAGTGACCATCAATGATGAACAAAGTTTAAGAATTCAATTTTCGCGCTAAACCGAGTCTTCAACGCCGAAAACTGTACAAAACCACAGTTTAGCGACTTTGTTCTCTGAAGGAGTGACTACTCTTCAAAGACCCACATTCCTGTGTCGCATTCAAGTGGATAGCATTAGCCAGAAAAAACCCACGTGACAGCCTGTGCGGCACCGTTCGGCAGTTGACGGGCGGTCTCCGGCAGCAATAGACTAAGAACAAATATAGGAGCACGAATGGCTATTCCACTTTGGCAGGACACTTCAATTGGCTCATCTAAGCGAGTTGCTCATTTTTTGCAGACCGAAGTAGGTGAAGGTCACAAATTTGATAAGCAGAAACTGCGTGAGAGTATTCCGGACATCGAGCAGGTAGATCGGCGCATGCGAGACCTCCGAAAAGTAAATTGGGTGATCCGAAACTACAAAGACAAAGCCAGCTTAAAGCCGAACGAGCTGTACCTTGAGCGCGTTGGTGATGCTGTTTGGGAAGACGGCTACAAATGGCCCACCGAGGGACTTACGGCAGGCAAGAGGCGCAAGGTGCTTGATCGTGATGGCCCACGCTGCATGGTATGTGGAATAGATTTCGGGGCAGAGTACCCAGATCGCCCTGGGGTTAAAGCCAGACCGACTATTGGCCACATCACCCCAAAAGAGAGGGGGGGCTCTGACGACTTAGAGAATCTGCGTCCTGAATGCCAGATGTGTAACGAAGTCGCGAGGAATTTGACAGATCCAGGTGTGGATGTCGCGTTGCTAACTCGCCGCATCGGTGAGTTAGGTCGTGAAGACAAGAGGCAGTTGGCTCAGTGGATGCTGGCGCGAAAGCGCACTTACTCCACCGTAGAGCGGCTATGGATGCAATACAGTCAACTTCCACAGCCTTCTCAAGAAACAGTGCAAGCCGCACTGAGTAAAGCTCTCTAGTAGACTTTTTGTTAACCAAACCGCGCGGAAGATGCCATGCCTCCAAAGCAGTTCGTTTCAGCGATACGGAATTGTGCTCGTGCAACTAACGCCGAAGACTTACAGCAATCACCTCTCTGGCAACTCATCAATGTCTGCGTGCTGCTCAATGCTCTCTGCTAGGAGCGCAAACAGGGCGAACGGCAAGTATTGGATAGAACTCCCGCCGAACCTCACCGAACCTGAGCCTCATAGATCGACTCCGCTAAGAGTCGCGGCCGATGTGCTCAAGATCAAAGCGCCCCAGGCAGGCCATCAGCGCGTTTGAGTCAGACCGCTGGAAATAGAGAGACGCTCAACGTATCAGGCGGCAGGCGGGACGGCTGCACTGTCACCTTCAACAGGAGCACTGACCGTGCTGCTAATTTGCTCTTGAAGCAGCTCCGAAATCAGAGCGTGCAATTCGCTGAGGTCGAGCGTGCCAGTCGCGAGCGACAAATCGCCTTTGCGAAGCGCCTCAACATATCTCGCTCGCTCACGGCGTAGCAACTCGGGAAGAATAGTGGCGCCAGGCAACCACAGGCCAAGCTTCACGCACAGTACGAAGTAGCTTGCAGCCCGAGCTGTACGACCATTTCCATTGATGAAGGGATGAATGTGATTCAAGCGCCACAGAACAAGCGCTGCAAGCGCAACGGGATCGGAAGTCTCCCAGGTTCTATTGACGATGTTCACAAAGTCATCCATCAATGCCTGAACTCTGAAATGCTCAGGGGGCGTGTAATCCCCAACGATCACCGGGCATGGTCTGTACTCCCCAGCACTGGTATGCAAACAAGTTATCGCTTGGAAGTTCAGCGCTTTGATGACATGGGACGATAAAAAGGGACGCTGAACAGCAAGACTTGCGCCAACTATCGAGCGTAAAAAGTCATACTGTCGCGTCCCGTTCGCGATTTCGAGCTCTTGGTAGACGCTATCTTGCTCGCTACCAACGATCTCAAAGAGGATCACCGTGTAGCCGCCTCGATGCTACCAACTTGGTCAAGAATCACTTGTCGCACTCGCTCTTTGGTGACTCCATTCTTTTCATCCATTGAACCAAACACGAACGACACACGCTGTTCATGAATTTCATTGGAAGATAGCTTATGAGCAGCTGCTCGACTGATTGCATTAAGCAATCCCGAGTCAGTTTTCATCGCCAAAACGCCGTCAATGATCATGATGCACTCCTTGTACTCAAGCCGTGGATGGCTTGGTTTTGAATTCTATGGTGCGCCGCAGCAAGTAGCTAGCTTGTAGGGCCATACGTTACAGGTACTCTGTTGAGATACTAACTAGGGACGCACCCTACTGACGTCAGAAAAGTCCCCAAAATTTGCGATTTTTCTTAACATTGACCGCAAAAACGGCATGAAAGTTAGACCACTACATGCCCGCTAGGTTCACTGTGGCCGACAGCGATGCCTGGAATCCACTGCCTCTGTGAAGTTCCAGTCGCCTTATAGAAACGCCCTAGAACCTTTGTAAGCTCTAGGGCGGACTTTTATTTGGTGGCCTGGGGCGGAATCGAACCACCGACACAAGGATTTTCAATCCTCTGCTCTACCGACTGAGCTACCGGGCCTGAGCCTCAAATTATAACCAGAAAAACCACCTGATCTCGGCAGCTGGCAGAATTTATTGCCGCGCTGGGTGGTGTCAGCTGCGTTTGCCGCGCCCCAGGTCTACACCCAGCTGTCGCAGCTTGCGGTACAGGTGGGTGCGCTCCAGGCCGGTTTTTTCGGCCACGCGGGTCATGGAGCCGCCTTCGCGGGCCAGGTGGAATTCAAAGTAGGCCTTCTCAAACCCATCGCGTGCCTCGCGCAGGGGACGGTCCAGATCAAAACCCTGGTGGGCGTGTGGGCCGGCGTCGGCGTGGGGCTGTTGGGCTGCCGATACGGGTGGCAGCTGCGCGAACGTGGGGTCTGCCGATGGTGCGGACGGGGCCGCGCTGGCGGCTGCAGGCGCTGACGACGGGTGGGCGGCGGAGTTGCGGGCCAGACCCTGTTCCACGGCCTTGAGCAGCTTTTGCATGGTGATGGGCTTCTCCAGGAAGGAGAAGGCCCCGATGCGCGTGGCTTCGACGGCCGTGTCGATGGTGGCGTGGCCGCTCATCATGATCACGGGCATGATCAGCGTACCTGCGGTAGCCCATTCCTTGAGCAGCGAGACGCCGTCGGTGTCGGGCATCCAGATGTCCAGCAGCACCAGGTCGTAGCTGTTTCCAGCACGGGCGACGCGCGCCTGGGTCGCGTTTTCTGCCAGGTCGACGCTGTGACCTTCGTCGTTCAGAATTTCCGACAGCAGATCGCGAATGCCGAGCTCATCGTCGACCACCAGAATGTTTGCCATGTGTGTTGAGACGCCTAAGGAGACCTGAAGGGTGGCGCGGGGGTGTTGTTATGACGCCACCGCGGGTTCAGGGGCGAATGATAACGACACTTGGGCCCCGAGCACCACGCCGTTTTCCGTGCGATTGGACAGATCGATGCGGGCGCCGTGCTCATCGGCGATCTTCTTGACCACCGCCAGCCCCAGGCCGGTGCCCCGTGGTTTGGTGGTGACGTAGGGTTCAAATGCGCGCTGCAGGATGTGCGCGGGAAAGCCGCCTCCCGCGTCCGACACGGTGAGGCGCACGCGGCGGGAAGTCTCGCTCCAGCGGGTGCTGATGCGCACTGCGGGAAGGGGTTCGGGCAGGTTTGCGCGCGCCTGTTCGGTGGCGTCCTGGGCGTTCTGCAGCAGGTTGTGCACCACCTGCCGAAGCTGCTGCGCGTCACCCGCGACGGGCGGGCAGCGGGGGTCCAGCTCCGCTTCTACAGCCACGGTGGCGTTCTCGGCGCCATACAGATGCAGCACGTCGGTCACCAGCGCGTTGAGGTCCAGGGCATGCAGCTCTGCGGCAGGCAAACGGGCATAGTCGCGGAATTCGTTGACCAGCCGCTTCATCGCATCCACCTGCTCCACGATGGTCTTGACGGACTTGGCAAGGACGGCTTGCTCTGGTCCGGGCAGCTTGCCGGCGAGCTTCATTTCCAGCCGCTCCGCAGACAGCTGGATCGGAGTGAGCGGGTTCTTGATTTCATGCGCAAGGCGTCGGGCCACCTCGCCCCAAGCTTGCGCGCGCTGCGCAGAAACGATTTCAGAGATGTCGTCAAAAACCAACAATCGGGACGAATCGGGGAGTTCAGCCCCGCGCGCCACGAGGCTGGTGGCGTGCTGCCCGACACCGACCGACGACGCATGCAATTCAAAAGGCTGCTGCCAGTGGTCCAGCCCATGGCGGTCATGGTCGCCCAGGAAGGTGTCAAAGTGCTTTTGCACCGCCGCGGCAAACTCGGCCAACCCGGGCGCTTCAGACAGCAACCGCCCCTCGAAGGCAGCCATGGGCGCGCGCAGGATGCGGGTGGCGCCCGGATTGGACGAGCGGACGACGCCCTGGGCGTCCAGCACGATGACGCCCGCCGTGAGGTTGTCGAGGATGGTCTGCAGGTTGGCGCGGGCGGCATCCACCTCGCCCATGCTCTGCTCGACCGCTTGCCGCGCGTCGGCCAGTTGTTGGGTCATGAGGGCGAACGAGCGTGTGAGCCCGCCCATTTCGTCCTTTCCCTGCAAAACCGCCTTGGGGCTGAGGTTGCCTGCTGCCACCTCGCGCACGCCTTCCGCCAGCACCAACAGCGGCCGCGCCAGCTGGTTGCCCAGCAGTACGGCCAGCAGCACCGCGCCGAACACCGACAGAAACAGGCTCAGGGTGAGCGTGCCCACATACATGCGGCGCAAGCCGCCGCGCGCCAGGGCGCGCTCCTGGTACTCGCGATTGGCCTCCTGCACGGCGGTGGCGTTGGCGACCAGCG